>NZ_JBFAKX010000009.1:0-261175 GCF_040655935.1 Promicromonospora sp. NPDC050262
CACCACGTAGCGCACCGGGACGCCGATGTCGTTCAGCACCGGCGCCAGGGCGCTCTCGCGGGACAGCCTGCCGAGCTCGATGTTGCTCTCGGGCTCAGGTCCCCCGGGGGACCTGAGCGTCCGACACGTTCGGGCCGGTCAGCCCAGGGTCTTCACCCGGACGTCCCGGTAGTAGATCGTCTCCCCGCCCCCGTGGTTCTGGAGGCCCACGTACCCCTGGGCGAGGTCACGTGCGGGGTCGGTGCTGACGAAGTCGTTCACCAGCACGCCGTTGAGCAGCACCTTGATGGTCTGCCCGACGACCCGGATCTCGTAGGAGTTCCACGAGCCCACGGGCTTGAGCGCCCGCTCGACGGCCGCCGGGTCCGCACCCTGGAAGGTGTAGATCGCCCCGGTGGTGCGGTCGGGCTCGTCGCTCGCGTCGACCTGGATCTCGTAGCCCTGGTTGACGGCGACCCACGGGTCGTTGCCCGGGTTCGGGAAGCCGACGAAGATGCCACCGTTGTCGTCCTTCACGAGCTTCCAGTCCAGCTTGAGGCTGTACTCCTCCAGCTCCTGGCCCGTGTACCAGAGCAGTCCCATGCCCCCGGTGCTGCGGATCGAGCAGTCGGCCTGGCGGCCGAACGAGCCGGCACCGGCCAGGCGCCACCCGTCCAGGGAGTCCAGGGTGCCGTCGAACAGGGCCTGGTAGCCCCGCTCGTAGCGCTCCGGGGTGCAGATGTCCGCGGCGCCGGCCCCGACCTTGAGGGCGTCGAGGTTGACGTTGCCGTCGTCGTCCTCGTCGTAGCGCAGGGTGATCGTGTTGACGCCCTTCTTCAGCGGCAGGTCGCGTGTGGCCGTGGCCCACGTCTTCCAGTCGCCCGTGGACTCCAGCGCCCACGGCTCGACCTCCTGGCCGTTGACCAGCACCGACACCTCCTTGGTGCCCTGGAACGGGTTGGGGCCGTTCGAGTAGCGCAGGCTCACGGGCTGGGTGCCCGCGCGCTTGACGGTGGTGGTGAAGGTCGCGGACGCGCCGACCTGGCCGAAGCCGGCCGCGAAGCCGGAGCCGGAGTAACCGCTGTGCTCGGTCGCCACGTTCGCGCTGCCGCGCAGCGTCGCCTCCTCGGCCTCGTGGTAGCCCCGCTCGGCGGGCGTCTTGTAGCCGGGGATCGAGTTGAGCGTGTACCAGGCCTCGGTGTTCCACAGCTCGCGACCCTCGGCGTCCGCGAACGGGCGCGGGCTGCGCAGGTGCACCACGCGGCCGGGCTCGAGCCCGTCCACGGTGAGCGTGACCTTGGTGCGGTCGCGCGAGACCTTGGCACCCGCCACGAACAGCGGCCGCTCGTCGACCTTCGGCCCGCCGTAGGCGCGGGTGGGCACGTAGCGCCAGTGGTCCATGCGGAACGCCGCGTTCGGGTCCTCCGCGATCTTGGCCACCGTCTCCGCCGACAGCGGCTGGGTGTACTCGATCTCGAAGCCCTTCTTGGTCACCCGCATCTCGGTCATGTCGAAGGCGTCCTCGCCGTTCGGCGTGAGCTTCTGCAGGCCGTAGCGCAGCTTGCCCGGCTCGCTCCAGTTGCCGCCCTCGCCGATGCCGCCCACGTACAGGGCGCCGTCGGGCCCGACGACGGTGCGGTTGACGCCCGCCTCCAGACCCGCCGAGTGCCGGAAGACGGCGCCCTGGTACTCGCCGTCGACCTTCTCCAGGAAGCCGCGCTGCAGCCCGCCGTAGGTGACGTCGCCGAACACGAGCTGACCCGCGTACGGGCCCTCGGTGAGCTGCACCGGGGCGCTCGGCGAGTTGCCGATCTCGTTCTGCGGTACCCACAGCGCCGGGGCGGAGACGGGCTGGGCGTCGTACGGCCCGGACGGGTTGGTGAAGTGGTTGAAGAACTTGCCCTGCTCGACGTGCACCAGCTTGGAGCTGGGCAGCCAGGCGCCCTGGTTGTCCATCACGAACAGCTCACCGTCCGGACCCTTGACCATGCCGTTCGGCGTGCGCAGGCCGCCCGCCACGTACTCGACCTCACCGGTCTCGCGGTCCACCTTGATGGCGGTGCCGCGGTTCTCGGCGGGCTGCGGGTCCGTGGTGGCACCGCCGTTGTTGATGGCCACCGAGAGGTTCACGTAGAAGCTCTCGTCGTCGTACAGCAGGCCGAAGGCGAACTCGTGGAAGTTGCCGCCGAACGGCCACTCGGCCACGGTGCGGTGGTCGTCGTAGAAGCCGTCGCCGTCCGGGTCGGTGAGCTCGGTGAGCTTGTCCCGCTCCGAGACGTAGATCGACTCGCCGATCACGGCCACGCCCATCGGGTTGAACAGGTCGGTGGCGACCTTCTCGTACGTGACCTGGTCCCTCGAGGTCGCGCCGGTCACGTTGTCGAGCAGGAAGACCTCGCCCGGCTCCGGGTCCTCGACCCAGCCGCCGGGGCTCACGGAGCCGGAGGTGACCACCGCGAGGCGGTCGTCGTCGGTCCAGTCGAGCCCCGAGACCATGGGCTCGAAGCCCTCGGGACGCAGGTCGGTCAGCGTGTAGCCCGGGTACACGGAGTCGAGGCGCATGCCGTCGCCCGCCGAGTCGTCCTGGCCCTCGCAGTACTTGGTGCCGGGGGCCGTCACGCGCACGACGCCGGCCTCGGTGCTCAGCACGCTGGACGGCACGACGACGAAGTCGCTGGTGCCCGGCGTGCGCCACTCCAGCCTGAGGATGTTGTCGTTCGTGTTGTCGAAGTACTCCACGCGCAGGTCGTGGTACCCGGCGCCGAGCGCGACGGTGCCCTCCTTCGAGGACTCCCCGTGCAGGCCGTCGTGGTCGACGACGACGGCGTCGTCGATCACCAGGCGCGACCCGTCGTCGCTCGTGAGGCGGAACTCGTAGTTGCCCTCCGCCGGCACGTTCAGGTTGGCCAGCGCGTGCGCGATGAAGCGCTCGCCCATCCCGAAGTCGGCCTCGGTCGAGTAGTCGATGGTGGGCTTGAGCTGGTCGACGTTCGGCGTCTGGCCCGAGCGGAGCGTGCACAGCTCGCTGAGGTCGCGGGCCAGGTCGTAGGTCCTCAGGGTGACGCCCGGCTCCTGGGGCGGGAGGTCGTCGACCGCCGCCGTCGCGGCGGGGACCGTCCCCGCGAGCGTTACCGCTGTCAGTGCCACGGCAGTCGCGGCCGCGGCTGCCTGTCTCGTGCGGGTTCTGGTTCCACGTTGACGCATGAGTTCTCCTCGGTCGGCGTTGACCTTGCGGCTAGAACCTACGAGGACTTCTGTCGGGCGTCAAGCAAAAGTTGTCAGATGTTCAGCGTTACCGGGATGTCGCCTTCTCCCGGGTATGTGCACGGGCACGGGTAGGTGCACGACATGGGGGCGGGCGCGGCATGCAGGCGGGCGCGGCACGGGACGACGGGCGCGGGCATGGCTGCCGGCCTCCGCGCCGGCCGGGGCGTCGTCGACCCGGCCGGTGTGGAGGCCAGGAGGCCACCGACCTACAGCGCCTCCGGGCCGCCCTCCAGCAGGGCCTTGAACCCGTCCTCGTCCAGGGTCGGGATCTCCAGGGCCTCGGCCTTGGCCGCCTTGGAGCCGGCGTTCTCCCCCAGCACCACGTAGTCGGTCTTCTTCGAGACCGACCCGGAGGCCTTGCCACCCGCGGCGATGATGGCCTCCTTGGCGCCGTCGCGCGTGAAGTCCAGCAGCGAGCCGGTCACCACGACCGTGAGGCCCGCCAGCGGGCCCGTGGGCTCGGTGTCGGCCTCGGCCATCGCCGCCGGGCCCGGGTGGCCCGGGGTGGCGAGCTGGACCCCGGCCGCGCGCCAGGCCGCGAGGATCCCCTGGTGCCAGTCCACCGCGAGCCAGGCCTTGATCTCGGCGGCGATGACGGGGCCCACGCCCTCGACGGCCGCGAGCTCCTCCTCCGAGGCCGCCTCGATCGCGTCCACGGAACCGAACCAGCCCGCGAGGGCCCGGGCCGCGACCGGCCCGACGTGCCGGATGTTCAGCGAGACGAGCATGCGCCACAGGTCCTTGGTCTTGGCGCGCTCGAGCTCGTCGAGGAGCTTGGTGGCGTTCGCCGACGGCGCCCACTCCGGCAGGGTCTCGCCCGCCTCCTCGGCCGCGGCGCGCTGTGCCTTGCCGTAGGACAGGCGGCGGCGAAACGGCGCACGACGGCGCACCACGCCGTCGTCGTCCATCTTGGGCAGGCCCGTCTCGGCGTCCCGCACCACGGCCTCGATGGGCAGGAGCTGGTCGAGCGTGAGCGAGAACAGCTCGGCCTCGGTGACCAGCGGCGGCGTCTCGGGCACGTCGGGGTGGGTGAGCGCCGCGGCGGTCACCTCGCCGAGGGCCTCGATGTCGAGGCCGCCGCGTGACCCGATGTGCTCGACCCGTCCGCGCACCTGTGCGGGGCAGGACTCCGCGTTGGGGCAGCGCAGGTCGACGTCGGCCTCCTTCATGGGGCGCAGGGGCGTGCCGCACTCGGGGCAGTTCGCCGGCATGACGAAGTCCTCGCGCGGGTAGCCGTCGCCCGCCAGCGCCGTCACGGGCCCGAGGATCTCGGGGATGACGTCGCCGGCCTTGCGCAGCACCACGACGTCGCCGATGCGCACGCCCTTGGCCTTCACCACGTCCTGGTTGTGCAGCGTGGCCTGGCGCACCGTGGAACCGGCGACCTTGACCGGCTCCATCACGGCGTACGGGGTGGCGCGGCCGGTGCGGCCCACGCCGATCTGGATGGCGAGCAGCCGGGTGTTGACCTCCTCCGGCGGGTACTTGAAGGCGATCGCCCAGCGCGGCGCGCGGCTGGTCGAGCCCAGCTTGCGCTGCTGCTCCAGGGCGTCGACCTTGAGGACGATGCCGTCGAGCTCGTGCTCGATGTCGTGCCGGTGCTCGCGGAAGTACTCGATCATCTCGAGCGCGCCGTCCAGGCCGGGGATCACCCGGTTGTGCGGGGACACGGCGATGCCCCACCGGTCGAACAGCGTGTACGCGTCGGACTGCCGCTCCAGCTCCGTGTGCTCACCGGCCTGCCACTGCAGGGCGCCCACCCCGTGCGCGTACATGCGCAGGTTGCGGCTCGCGGTGACCGACGGGTCCTTCTGACGCAGCGAGCCGGCGGCCGTGTTGCGCGGGTTGGCGTACGGGTCCAGGCCCGCCGCGACGAGCTTCTCGTTGAGCACCGCGAAGTCGGCGGTGGCCATGAAGACCTCGCCGCGCACCTCGATGAGGTCCGGGTGGTCGGCCGGGTCGCCCGCGAGCTGCTGCGGGATCGATGCGATGGTGCGCACGTTCGCGGTGACGTCCTCGCCCGCGCGGCCGTCACCTCGGGTCACGCCGCGGATCAGCCGCCCCTTCTCGTACACCAGGGAGATGGCCAGCCCGTCGATCTTGACCTCGCACAGCAGGCCGGGGGTGTCCGTGCCGAGGTCACGGTGCACCTTGTCGGCCCACACCCCGAGCTCCTCGGTGCTGAAGGCGTTGTCGAGCGACAGCATGCGCTCGATGTGCTCCACGGTGGCGAACCCTGCCGTCGCGGCGCCGCCGACGCTCTGCGTGGGTGACTCCGGCGTCACCAGCGCGGGGTGCGCGGCCTCGAGGGCCTGCAGCTCGCGCATCCGCACGTCGTACTCGGCGTCCGACGACACGGGCGCGTCGTCCTCGAAGTATGCCCGCCGGTCCTCCTCGATCTGGGCGACCAGCTCCGCCCATCGGCGCTGCGCCGCCGCCTCGTCGCCTGCGTCGGCCGGTCCCGGGATGCCTGTCGTATCGCTCACGGACACAATCATGGCTTGAACCACTGACATCCGAGCGGTGACCCGTGGGCGCCTGCGCCGAAGAGGCTGCCGACCTGGCCATTCGCCAGGATCCGCCCCCTATCGCGCACGAGCGGGTCCCGCTACCATTCGAGCAAAATGCCGCAAATCTACTGAGAGCAGGGGTCCCTTGAAGATCGCCGTCGTCGGTGCCGGGTTCGCAGGTCTCGCCACCGCGAAAACCCTCCGCGAGTTCGACCACGAGGTCACCGTCTTCGAAAAGGCGCCGGACGTCGGCGGGGTGTGGAGCGCGACCCGCCGGTACTCCGGTCTCCGGACGCAGAACAACAAGGATTCGTACGCGTTCTCGGACCTGCCGATGCCGCGCGACTACCCGGAGTGGCCCACCGGCGAGCAGGTCCAGGCCTACCTGGAGCGGTACGTCGCGAAGTTCGAGCTGCGCCCCTACCTCCGGCTCGCGACCGAGGTCGTGCGCGCCGAGCTCACCGACGCCGAGGACGGCTGGATGGTGACGGCGCGCCGCATCGGCGCCCCCGTCTCGGCGCCCGAGCGGTTCGACCACCTGGTCGTGGCCAACGGCATCTTCTCCGACCCGGTCTTCCCGCAGTACGAGGGCTACGCCGACCTGGTCCGCGCCGGCGGCAAGCTCGTGGCGTCCAGCCAGCTCAACAACCTGGAGGACGCCCGCGGCAAGAACGTCGTGGTGGTCGGCTACGGCAAGTCGGCGTGCGACGTCGCCGCCGAGATCGGGGTGGTCGCCGAGTCCACCACCGTCGTCGCCCGGCGCCTGCTGTGGAAGATGCCCAAGCGCATCGCCAACTCCCTGAACATGAAGTACCTGCTGCTGTCCCGCCTCGGCGAGGCCCTGTTCAAGTACCAGGAGCTGGACAACGGCATGGAGCGGTTCCTGCACGGCCCCGGCGACAAGGTGCGCGCGAGCATGCTCTCCAGCATCGGGTCGGTCGCGACCTGGCAGTTCAAGCTCAAGAAGCTCGGGCTCGTGCCCAAGGGCGAGTTCGCCGACATCGCCAACAGCACCGTGTCGCTGTCCACGGACGGGTTCTACGAGCAGGTCGCGAGCGGCGCGATCAAGGTGCACCGCGACACCGAGATCCAGCGCTTCGAGGCGGACGGCGACCGGCCGGTCGCGGTCCTCAGCGACGGCTCCCGGATCCCCGCCGACCTCGTCGTCTGCGGCACGGGCTTCCACCAGCGCGTGCCGTTCCTGGACGACAGCGTGGCCGCCCGTCTGCTGGACGAGGACGGCAACTACAAGCTCTACCGCCAGATCCTGCCCGACGGCGTGCCGAACCTGACCTTCGCCGGCTACAACTCGTCGCTGTTCTCGCCCCTGTCCGCCGAGGCGGGCGCGATCTGGATCGCCGCGTACCTGGGCGGCGTCGTGAACCTGCCCCCGATCGAGGAGCGGCGCAAGCACGTCGCCGAGCGCGTGGCGTGGATGGAGCAGCGCACGGGCGGCAAGCACGCCCGCGGCACCAACGTCATCCCGTTCTCGATGCACCAGATCGACGAGACCCTGGACGAGGCCGGCGTGAACATCAGCCCGCGCGCCCAGGCGATCCAGTGGCTCCTGCCGATCGACCCGTCCGTCTACAAGAACGTGGTGCCGCGCCTGAAGGAGCGGATCCGCGCCCAGGCACCCAAGGACCGCGTCGGCTCGGACTCGTCCGTGAGCTGACGACCACCTCCACCCTCAGGCCGTCCTTCTGCGACACAGTCAGGACGCACCGCGGGCCCGGCCGGGAGATCCGGCCGGGCCCGAGGTGTGTCCGGCAGTGGTCAGGCGGCGTCGGACGCCCGGCCCGGCGCCGTCAGACGGTCAGCGGGGACGTGAACCGCACCGGCAGGCTGCGCGGGTAGCGCGACCACGGTGAGACCGACATCTTGATCGAGTCGTACGCCACCGTCAGCTCCATGTCGAGGATGCGGCGCAGCAGGGTGTCCACGGCGATCCGGCCGATGAGCGGGCCGATGCGGTGGGCCGGGCAGGAGTGCGCGCCCGCACCCCACGTGAGGTGGAACCGGCTGCCCAGCTCCTCCCACGGGTCGTCCGTGCGGATGGCCCGGTCGGCGTTCGCCGCCGCCACTGCGGGGACGAGGGCGTCGCCGAGCGCGATCCGGCGTCCGCCCAGCTCGCAGTCCTGCCGGGCGAACCGGGGCAGCACGTGCGGCGCCGGCGGATGACGCCGGGACACCTCGTCCAGCGCGTCGTCGAGGTCGAGCCGGCCGCGGCGCACGCGGGCCGCGAACGCCGGGTCGGTCAGGATCATGTGCAGGGTGCTCGCGATCCAGGCGATCTCGGCGTCGTGGCCCAGGCTGAACATCACGCCGATCGAGGCCATGACCTCGACGTCGTTCGCGTGGTTCGGGTGGTTCACCAGGGCCGTGGTGAGGTCCTCGCCGGGCTCGGCCCGGTGCGTCGCCACGAGCACCGCGAGCAGCGACTCCTGCTCCATCGCCGCGGCCCGCGCCTTCTCCTTGCCGGCGTAGAGGGCCTCGGTGAGCTCGTGCATCTTGTTCCCGTCGGACAGGCTCATGCCGAACATCTCGGTCATGACCATGACGGGGACCGCCACCGCGTAGTCCTTCACCAGGTCCGCCTCGCCGCGCGGCATGAGGCGGTCGATGATCGCCTCGCACGTCACCGCGACCGTACGGGCCAGGCGCTTCTCGTCGACGCCGCCGAGGGCGTCGTCGAGCGGGGCGCGCAGCCGGCGCTGCTGCATCCCGTCCAGGAAGTACGCGTTCTCGCGGGGGGCGAGCGCGGCGAACACGCCCGAGTCCGCGGGCAGGGAGCGCTCCTGGACGTACCGCCAGTTGCGCGAGTTGCGCGAGAACAGCAGCTCGTTGCGCATCACGCTGCTCGCCTCGTCGTACCCGAGGACGAGCCAGGCGGGCACACCCGGTTCCAGGTCCATGGGAGCCACCGGGCCCCATTCGTCCCGCAGCCGCTCGTAGAGCTTGTGCGGGTCGCGCGCGGTCGTGATGTCCGACAGCTGCATCCGGTCCGGAATGTCTTCCAGCCGCCGATGCAGTCTGTTGGCCAACGTCACGCGTTGACCTTCTGGAAGACCGGGAAGGTCATCGCGTGCTCGACCAGGGTGATGAGGGTCAGCACGGCCGACTGCCGGTCCCGCGCGTCGCACTCGACGATGGGCGTCTCCGGCAGCAGGTCCAGCGCCGCGCGGACCCGCTCCAGCGGGTAGTCCGGCGAGTCCGGGAACTGGTTGACGACCACCGCGAACGGGATCTTGGTGCGCAGCTCCAGCTGGTCCAGGACCTCGAAGCTGTCCTCGAGGTGCCGGGTGTCGATCATGACGAGGGCGCCGACGGCGCCGTCCGCCAGACCGGACCACAGGTCCCAGAAGCGGCGCTGGCCCGGGGTGCCGAACAGGTAGAGCGCGATGTCCTCGGTCACGGTGATGCGACCGAAGTCCATCGCGACCGTCGTCGTCTCCTTGTTCGGCTGCCCCGGGTCGATACCCACGCTCGCCGTCGTGATGCGTTCCTCGGTACGCAGCGGTTCGATCTCGCTGACCGCACCGATCAGCGTCGTCTTGCCCACCCCGAAGGCACCCACGACAAGGATCTTGACCGACCGTGCCACGGTCGGCGCAAGGTGCTGTCCGGGCACGGTGCGGTCAGAGCTTGCGGAGTCCATCGAGAATCTTCTCCAGGATGTCCTTGCCGGGCAGGACGTGCGCTTGATGGTTGGAACGAATCGTCAGGTTCCCCGCGTCGACCAGGTCGGAGACCATGACCGCCACGAGGCTCACCGGTAGCTGCAGGTACGCCGCCACCTCGGCCAGCGCGAGCGTGCCGTGGCACAGCTGCACCAGCTCACGCTCCAGCCGGCCCGCCGTCGAGAGCACAGGCCGGCTCTCGACGGCGCGCACGAGCGTCTCCGGTCGCAGCGTGTTGCGCGACGGGTGTGCACGTCCCGAGGTGAGCACGTACGAGCGCACCGGGTGATCGCGGTACTCCTCGGAGTCCATCCCCTCGCCCCCTGTTGGTCGATCAGGTATCGGTCGAGCTGGTGGTGCTTGGAACGACCGGGCCGCGGTGGGCCCGGGTACTGCTTTCCATGACGACGCCGGAGGCGGGATCAGCTGTTGATCCGCTCCGTGCCCAGCGTGCGCTCCCCGATCATGAGCACCTGGGCCTGCATCTGCTGGGCAATCAGCGCCGGGTCGATCACCGTGTCCGTGACGACCGCCAGGCGGGAGCCGTCGCCGGCCCCCCGGACGAACAGGAAGCCGCCGTCGTACTCCACCATCACCTGGCGAATGGTGTCGCTGTTCCCGAACTCCCTCGCCATCCCGATACCCAGCGCCGCCAGTCCGGCGCAAGCCGCCGAGACCTTGTCGGCCACGTCGAGCGGGGTCTGGTCGGTCCGAACCTTCATCAGCCCGTCGGAGGTGAGCACCACTACATGCTTGACCCCCCGTACACCACTGATGAGCTCGAGCATCCAGCTGTTGCCGTCGGTGCTCGTCATGCCGTCGGCCTGCGTAGTCATCGGTCCTCCGAAGTTCCGCCGGCACCAGCCGGCGGTTCGCTGCTGTCTGGTGAGTCCCCGAACCGCGCCTCGCTCGAGCTGAAGAAGGCGCCCATCCACTCACCGGCCTCCTCGGCCGTCTGGGCGGGACCGGCGTCCTCGGTACGAGGCTCCGGCCTGGGCTCGGCCCGGTCGGTGGGCACGTCAGCCTCTCCACGGCGTGACCGCCGCTGCGGGAGCGCAGCCGGCTCGGGGAACTCGTCATCCTCAGGGCGGGCTCGCCCAGGGCGTAGGGGAAGCTCACCGGGGGCCTTCACGTGAGCACCGGCCACGGGCGTCTCCTCCTCGTCCTCGACCACGTCGCCGGGCACGCTCAGCGGCTCGACGGGTAGCACGGTCGCGGCGTCGGGCGCCGCAGGGGCTGGCCACTCGTCGTCCTCGGCGGGCTTCGCCGTGGGCAGCTCGCGCGGGAGCGGTGCCTCCACGACGGCGGTGGCAGCTCGGCTCGACGCGAGCGCCGCGACGCCGGTGGACGGGACGTTGGCGCTCGGCAGCGTGGCGGCGGGCGTGAGCATGCCCGACGGCACCACGGCCTCGGTGAGCTCGGCCGGGATCATGACGATCGCGCGGAGGCCGCCGTAGACGGACTCGGTGACGTCCACCCGGAAGCCGTGACGGCGGGCGTAGGTGCCGACCACCGCGAGGCCCGTCTGCGGGATCTCGCCCAGCTCGGTGATGCTGATCTCGCGCTTGCCGGAGGCGATGTCGCGCGCCTGCTCGAGCTGCTTGAGGTCGAGGCCCACACCGCAGTCGTCGATCTCGACGACCGCGCCGCGCTGCACCTGGCGCAGGGCGACGAGCACCTGCGTGGTGGGCGGCGAGGACTGCGTGGCGTTGGACAGCAGCTCGGCCACGAGGTGGATGAGCGGTTCGACGATGCGCGCCGAGACGGCGACGCCGGGGTCGCCCGACACCTCGACCCGATGGAACGCGGTGATGCGGCTGGCAGCACCCTTGACAACGTCGGGCAGCGGGAGCGGCTCGCTCCACTGCTGGCCCGGCCACTCGCCGCACAGGGCCGCGAGGCTCTGGGCCTGGCGGGCCTGCTGGGCCGCCGCGTGGTCGACGCGCATGGAGGTCTGCAGGATGTCCGCGTCGGTGGGGTGGCGCTGCACCATGCGCGCCGCCTCCTCCTGGATGCGGTGCGCGGCGGCCTGGACCTTGCGGCTCAGTGCCACGACGGCGACCTGGACCGCGTCGCGGCGGGCGACCCGCTCCTCCTGGACGCGGGCGAGCATGCCGGCCGCCTCGTCCAGGCGCGCCTGGGCCCGGGCGTCGCCCGGGAGGTGCGGGAGCGGCGGAGCGGGCTCGCTGTCGAGGAACGCGGGCAGCTGCTCCTTCGCCAGGGCGTCGAGGGCCGCGGAGGCGGCGTCGGCGCGCTCCTCGGCCCGGCGGTACGCGAGGAGCAGGTCCTCGTGCGAGGCGAGGTCGTCACGGGAGGACCGCGCGGCGATCAGCGCGGCGGCCACGGCGAGCCCGACGGCAGCGATGCCGACGAGCCAGGCGGGCCACGTGGAGCTGGCGCCGGTGGCGGTGAACAGGACGGGTGCCACGAGGACGTAGGCGAGCACACCGGCGACGCACACCCAGGGCGCGACCTGGCGCAGCCTGCTGGGCGGAGGAGAAGAAGACATCGAGCTCACCGAGCCGATCCCCCTAGTAGTTGTGTCGTCAGAGTTCGGGTGGTCCGGACAGGGCGGATACCGCGACCTGGACCTCGAACTCGGCTGAAGGGGGCGAACAACCCCCTGGAGTGCAGTTTCTACCACAGGGCGTCCCACCCGTGGAAGGGCACGGCCGTGGTGCGAAGTGCGAAAATATGTGCCAGTGAGGAATGGGGAGAGCCCGTGGCCGGGTAGCCCCCCAAATCAGCAAAAAACGGGCGCGGAGGGTTCAGGCGGACGGCAAGGGGGCCCGACGTCGGCGGCGGCCGCGACCGGCCGCGTAGGGTGCTCACCATGAGCGCCGAGCCCACCCAGACCGCCCCCCGAACCGCTCTCCCGACGACCCCCCTCGACCCCGCGACCGACCCGTTCGCCTGGCTCGAGGACGTCGAGGGCGACACCGCCCTGGACTGGGTCCGCGAGCGCAACGCGCACAGCGCCGCCGTGCTCGGCGGCGACCTGTTCACGACGGTCGAGGGCGAGGTCCGCGAGGTCCTCGACTCGGACGACAAGATCCCACACGTCTCGAAGGTGGGCGAGCACTACTACAACTTCTGGCAGGACGCCGAGCACCAGCGCGGCCTGTGGCGCCGCACCACCCTCGACTCCTACCGCACCGACGACCCGGAGTGGGAGGTCGTGCTCGACCTCGACGCGCTCGGCGAGCAGGAGGGCGAGAGCTGGGTCTGGCACGGCGCGAGCGTCCTGCGGCCGACGCCGGAGCAGCTCGCGGCGGGCGAGCCCCGCCGGCACGCGCTCGTCGACCTGTCGCCCGGCGGCTCCGACTCGGACGTCACGCGCGAGTTCGACCTGGTCGACAAGCGGTTCGTGCCGCAGGACGAGGGCGGGTTCGTGCGCGACCAGGCCAAGGGCGGGCTGTCCTGGGTCGACGCGGACACGGTCTACGTGTTCACCGACTTCGGCGCCGGCACCATGACGCCGTCGGGCTACCCGCGGCAGGTGAAGCGGTGGCGGCGCGGCACCCCGCTGGCCGAGGCGACCCTCGTGTACGAGGGCACCGAGCAGGACATGTACATCAGCGCGTCCCGCTCGCACACGCCGGGCTTCGAGCGCGACCTGGTGCACCGCGCGCTGCGCTTCTACGCCAACGAGACGTACCTGGCCACCGGCGTCGGCACGGACGAGCAGACCCTCACGAAGATCGACGTCCCGGACTCGGCGAACGTGGGCCTGCACCGTGAGTGGATGCTGGTGCGGCTGCGCGACGACTGGACGCCGGGCGGCACGACGTACCGCGCCGGCTCCCTGCTCGCCGCGCCGTTCGACGCCTTCATGGCCGGGTCCCGCGACCTGACGGTCCTCTTCGAGCCGACGCCGACGACGTCGCTCGCCGGGACCACCTGGACGCGCCACCACCTCGTGGTCAACGTGCTCGACGACGTGAAGAACCTGCTGCACGTGCTGACGCCGCCCGAGGACCCGGCCGCCGGGACCGCCTGGGTGCGCTCCGACCTGCCCGTGGGCGGCGAGCTGCTCACGGTGGGCGTCGGCGCGGTGGACGTCGTCGACTCCGACGACGTCTGGGTGGTGACCACGGGCTACCTGACGCCGTCGACGCTGGGCCTGACCACCGTGGGCGCGGCGCAGGACGCGCCGGAGGTGCTGAAGTCCGCGCCGTCGTACTTCGAGGCGGCGGGCCTGGAGGTGCGCCAGGAGTTCACGGTGTCGGACGACGGCACGCGCGTCCCGTACTTCGTCGTCGGCCGGGCGGACCTCGTGTCCGGGCAGGCCGGTCCCGCGCCCACGCTGCTGTGGGGCTACGGCGGGTTCGAGCACGCGATCCTGCCGGGGTACTCGGGCACGATCGGGCGGGCGTGGCTGGACCGCGGCGGGGTGTACGCCGTGGCGAACATCCGCGGCGGCGGCGAGTACGGCCCGGCCTGGCACCAGGCGGCGTTGAAGGCCGACCGGCACCGGGCCTACGAGGACTTCGCGGCCGTGGCGCGCGACCTCGTCGCGCGGGGCGTCACCGTGCCGGGGCGACTGGGCATGGAGGGCCGCTCCAACGGCGGGCTGCTGGCGGGCAACATGCTCACGCAGTACCCGGAGCTGTTCGGCGCGATCATCGTGGGCGTCCCGCTGCTGGACATGAAGCGGTACTCGCACCTGCTGGCGGGCGCCTCCTGGATGGCCGAGTACGGCGACCCGGACACCGCCGACTGGGAGTTCGTGCGGACGTTCTCGCCCTACCACCTGTTCGACGCCGCGCGGGAGTACCCGCCGGTGCTGTTCACGACGTCGACCAAGGACGACCGGGTGCACCCGGGCCACGCCCGCAAGATGGCGGCGCTCATGCTGGCCGCGGGCAAGGACGTGACGTACTACGAGAACATCGAGGGCGGCCACGGCGGCGCGGCGAACAACGCGCAGGCGGCGTACATGGCGGCGACGCACTGGACGTTCCTGTGGAACCGCCTGGCCGGCTGACTCACCCGTCGGCCTTCGCCGAGTCAGCGTGGTGGTCGGTCCACCCCGCTGACTCGGCAGACCGGCCATGTCGAGTCAGCGGGGTGGTCCGGCTGGGTGTCGTCGTCGGTCGACCAGCGACTGACGCAGGGTGACATCAAGTGCCTCCTGGTCGAGCACGTCGGTCCACGAGAGGTCGACGATCCACCACCCGGCCTCCGTGAGCGACTGTGTTCGCGCCGACTGCTCCGTCCTGCGGGTATCCGGGTCGCCGAACTCCCCGCCGGAGAACTTCACCGCACCACTGAACTCGAAGCCGATCTTGAGATCGGTCCAGCCGGCGTCCACCCAGCAGACGCCGCGCCGCGTCGTGACAGGGATCTGTGTCGCCAACCCCTGGGGCCGGAGGCGCCGTGCCGCCTGGTGGACCAGCACCTCACCGGGCGAGGCGCACCCGGGGTCGACGGCCTCGACGACGGCTCGCGCCGTCACGATGCCCCGCGCTCCGCCCGACGTGCGGAGGATCTCGCCGACCACGGCCGGGTCGGCCCCGAGGCGGAACGCGGAGGTCACCAGCACGACCCCGCTGTCGAACCGCAGCAGGCGGGCGCAGTCCACGGCCGTCCGCTCCAGCGTGGTCACGGGTACCTGCCCGACGGCGGTCCGGTAGCGGCGATCCAGCCTGGACCAGTGCTTGCGCACGTCGTCGGCCTTCGCACGAGCGATATGAGGCTTGCCGGCGTAGGTGACGTGAACCGTGTCGGGGACGTCGAAGAGCCAGCACCCGTGCAGCAGCGCAGCCGTCGTGTGGCTGAAGCACAGGTTCGTGCCCGAGGCCCCGACCACCCCGCGCACCCGGCGCAGGGCCCTGGCCTCGCGGTCAGGGGCGGTCAGCCCGGTCGGGGCGTGCGGAAGCATGTAGACGCCGCGTCGGAGCCGCTCGATCCGCCCCGCCCGGGCGTCCTCGGCCAGCACCCTGCGCTCCTCGCGTCGGTAGAGGAGCGCGTCAGGAACCGCCGGGGCCTTCTCGCGATCCGCCGAGAACAACCGCGAGGTCGGATCGGTCCCGTCCCGCTGGGCTCGCTGCCAGTCGGCGATGCGCTCCAGGGCGCGGGTCAGGTCAGCAGAAAGCTTCACCGGCCCATCATCGCCAGCTTTCACCAGCAATGCTGATCATCGATCATCAACCTGTGGACAGTCACTCGACCACGTCGGCGAACAGGTCTACCCCACTACTGACTCGGCATCCGCGGGGTGCCGAGTCAGCGGGGTGGTCCGACCAACTGGCTGACTCGGCATCCGCGGGGTGTCGAGTCAGCGGGGTGGTCCGACCAACTGGCTGACTCGGCATCCGCGGGGTGTCGAGTCAGTCGGCCGGGGTCGACAGCCGGCGGTCAGGCCTCCGCCTTCTCCGCCAGGGCCTCCGCTACCCGGCCCAGGTTGGCCAGCTCCGTGCGGTGCGCGTCCGTCGAGCCGAGCTGACGACGCGGCGCGGCCAGCAGCGTGACGTCGGCGAGCTGCGCGGCGGGCAGCCCGATCCGGCGCCACGGCACCCCCACCACGTCGGCGAGCTCGCCGAGCGCCGGCCCTGCGCACTGCGAGACCTGCGCGGGCGGCAGCCCCGCCCACAGCCCGGTGCCGCGCTCCACGGCACGGGCGATCAGCTCCCAGGCCTTCTCGTTCCAGCCGCCCGGACCCACCTCGGCCAGGTCGAGCCCCAGCGCGTCCGCCCCGGCGAGCACCACGGGCGGCACCCCCACCCAGGTGCTGCCGAGGTGCACCACGGAGCGCGCGCCGGCGTCGCGCACGGCTGCGAGCACCGGCTCCAGCCCGCCGACGATCCCCGGGCCGTCCACCGCCCGCAGCCGGGAGAACCCGGAGAACGTGGGCAGCACGCCCGCATGCACCTGGCCGAGCAGCGGTTCCGCGACCTGCACGGTCACCTCGGCGCCGGGCACCTGGGCCACGACGTCGGCCACCAGCGCACGCACGCCGTCGGCGAGGGCGAGAGCCAGGTCGGCGCGGGCCCCGCTGTCCGCCAGGACGCGGTCCCCGCGGGCCGACCAGAGCTGGGCCGCCAGGGTCCACGGCCCCAGCACCTCGACCGTGAGCGCGCCCGTGTGGCCGTGCGCCGCGATCGCGAGCGCGCCGAGGTCCTCGCGCCAGAACGCCTCCGACCGCCGGGCGTCCGCGCCGGGGCGCTCCGTGAGCTTCCACCCGTGCGGGCCGAGCTCGACGGGCATCTCGGTCAGCAGCGCCGCCGTGCGCCCCAGGGAGTCCGCACCCGGTCCGCGCTGCGTCAGCTGCGTCAGGAACGGCACCGCGTCGACGCCCGTCGGGAGCTCCGCGAGCTCGCCCAGTGCCGTCTGCTGCGCCTCGAGCACATCGCGCTCGCCGCCGGGCCAGGGCCCGTGCCCGCTCACCGCAGTCATCGGCTCTCCTCGTTCAGGGGTGGTCCCCGCGTCGTCCGACGCCGGGCCGCGGCCGGGGGCGCGTCGCCGCGCCGCCGTCCCGCCGTGGTTCTGATTCTCCCGGACGAGGCGACGTGGGCGGTACCACCAGGGCGCGGCCCCCGGGCGGAGACCCGGCTGCTACCTCGCCGCGGCCGCGCGCCAGGCGCGCGAGACGGTCGCCTGACCCAGCACCCGCGAGCCGCGGTACACCACCACCGACTGCCCCGCCGCGACCCCGCGCAGCGGGGCGCCGGTCAGCTCGATCTCCAGCGCCGGGCCGGGCACGTCCGGCAGGTCCCCGGCCGCGCGCACCCGCGCCGGTACCGGCGCCCCGTGGGCGCGGACCTGCACCTCGGCGTCGAACCACCCGTCCGGCTCGTGCTCCAGCACGCCGTCGAACCACAGGGCCTTCTCCCCCGCGATGCGGTCCACGCTCAACAGCTCCGCCGGACCCACGACCACGGTGTTCGTCGCGGGCTGCACGTCCACGACGTACCGCGCCTTGCCGTCGGCCGCCGGACGGCCCAGCCCGAGACCCTTGCGCTGGCCCACCGTGAACGCGTAGGCGCCGTCGTGCTCGCCCACCACCTCGCCGTCGACGTCCACCACCTCGCCCGGGCGCGACCCCAAGCGGGACTGCAGGAAGCCGCGGGTGTCGCCGTCGGCCACGAAGCAGATGTCGTAGGAGTCGGGCTTGGCGGAGACCGACAGGCCGCGCCGGGCGGCCTCGGCCCGCACCTCGTCCTTGGACGCGAAGCCGCCGAGCGGGAACATGGCCCGCGCCAGCCGCTCGGGGCCGGCGACGGCCAGCACGTACGACTGGTCCTTGGCGTCGTTCGGCGAGCGGTGCAGCTCGCGCACGGTGCGCGGGCCGTGCGCGCCCGGGACCTCCTGGGTGACGATCTGCGCGTAGTGGCCCGTGGCGACGGCGTCGAACCCGAGGGCCGTCGCCTTGTCCAGGAGGGCCTCGAACTTGATGTGCTCGTTGCAGCGCACGCACGGGTTGGGGGTGCGGCCCGCCTCGTACTCCGAGAGGAAGTCGGCCACGACCGTGTCCTCGAACCGCTCGGACAGGTCCCACACGTAGTACGGGATGCCGAGCACGTCGGCGGCGCGACGGGCGTCGCCCGCGTCCTCGATGGAGCAGCAGCCGCGCGAGCCCGTGCGGAACTGGTCCCGGTTGCGGGACAGCGCCATGTGCACGCCCACGACGTCGTGCCCCGCCTCGACGGCGAGCGCGGCAGCGACCGCGGAGTCCACGCCGCCCGACATGGCGGCCAGCACCCTCACGACGCGCCGCCCAGCGCGCGGCCCGACACCAGGCCCGCGGCCTGCGCCCGGGCGACGACCTGCGGCAGCGCGGTCACGAGCCGGTCGACGTCGGCCTCGGTGGACGTCGCCCCGAGCGTGAAGCGCAGCGCGCCGCGGGCCTCGGCCTCGGGCACGCCCATCGCGAGCAGCACGTGGGACGGCTGCGGCACGCCCGCCTGGCAGGCCGAGCCGGTGGACGCCTGCACGCCCGCGGAGTCCAGCAGGTAGAGCAGCGAGTCGCCCTCCGCGCCGGGGAACGTGAAGTGCGCGTTCCCGGGCAGCCGGTCGCCCGACGCCGGTTCCGGGCCGCGCAGCACCGCGGACGGCGCGGCGACGCTCACCCGGGCGACGAGCGCGTCCCGCAGCGCGCGCAGGCGCGCGGCACGCTGGGGCAGGCACTCGACGGCGTGGCGCGCGGCGACGCCGAAGGCCGCGATCGAGGCGGCGTCGAGCGTGCCGGAGCGCACGCCGCGCTCCTGGCCGCCGCCGTGCAGCACGGCGTCGAGCGCGAGGTCACGCCGCGCCAGCAGGGCGCCCACGCCGACGGGGCCGCCCAGCTTGTGGGCCGAGACCGTCATGGCGTCCACGCCGGACTCCGCGAAGTCCACCTCCGTCTGGCCGACCGCCTGTACCGCGTCGGTGTGCACCGGGATGCCGTAGGGGCGCGCGGCGCGCACCACGTCGCGGACCGGCTGGAGCGTGCCCACCTCGTTGTTGGCCCACATGACGCTGATCAGCGCCGTCTCGGCGGCGTGGGCGGCGAGCTCGGCGCGCAGGGCGTCGAGGTCGAGCCGGCCCTCGGCGTCGACGGGCAGCAGCACGATCTCCGCGCCCGCGTGGCCCGCGAGCCAGAACGCGGGGTCGAGCACGGCGTGGTGCTCGACGGCGGAGACCAGCACGCGGGTGCGGCGCGTGTCCTGCGCCCGGCGCCCCCAGAAGATGCCCTTGATCGCCAGGTTGTCCGACTCGGTGCCGCCCGACGTGAAGATGACCTCGCTGGGCCGCGCGCCCAGGGCCTTCGCCAGCGTCTCCCGCGCCTCCTCGACCGCGCGCCGGGACGTGCGGCCCGCCGAGTGCAGCGACGACGCGTTGCCCGTGCGCTGCGCCTCGGCGACGTACGCCGCGAGCGCCGCGGCCGACATCGGCGTGGTCGCGGCATGGTCGAGGTACGCCGCGTCGGGCTCGCGGGTGGGCTCACCGTGGGCGCCGCTCGCCGTCAGGGGCGTGCGCACCGGGCCAGGGGGCGGAGTGGTCACGATCATCAAGTCTACGAACGCATCCGGGCCGGGAACGCTTCCCGGGGTGTGAGCCGCGCGATGCTCACGCCGGGTCTGCTCCCCGCGGGACCGGGCTCACGCGGGTCCCACGCCGGCCTCATTCCCTGGGGAACACGTGCGAGAGGTCCGTCTCCCAGCGCTCCAGGGCACCGGCGGGGAGCTGCCAGACGTACTCGTTCTTGAGCTTGCCGCTGTCCGTGGCGAACGGTCCGGCGCGGTGGGCGTAGAACGCGATGGTGGGCAGCGTGCCCTCCGGGGCGGTGCGGACGCCGTTGTGGAAGTCCCCGTTGCGGCGCCGCAGCTCGTCGACGACGAAGACCCGCAGCCGGTCCTGGTCCAGGGCGGCCGCCTCGGTCGCGCTCGCGGTGAGCTGGAGCGCGATGTGGAGCTGCCGGTCGCCGCGGGCGTCCTCGTAGCTGATCAGGCGGTGGTTCTCGACCGCCTCCAGGAGCTCGGGGTCGCTGTGCACCACGTCGCGCAGCGCGTCCGGCCCGATCACGGCGCCGTTGTAGTCGACGGACAGGTCGGAGCGCCCGTAGTGGAACAGCAGCGGCAGGTCCAGGAACTTCTCGGCCACGACCTCGTGGTGGCCGAGCTCCTTGAGCACCGGCAGCACGTCGCGCACGCGCATGACGTGGCCGCGGTCGTGGATGTTGTACCGGACGCGGGGGTTGATGTTGCGGTCGCGCGCGATGGTGACGACGAGCTCGCCGTCGTCGTTGGTCTCCAGGAGGTAGTCGAACGGGTTGAACTGGAAGATCATCGGGAGCACGCCGTACTCGCCGGTCCTGGTCAGCCGCGCGGACAGGCGGGGGTCCGCGCTGATGGCGCGGCGCAGGGCGACGGTGAAGTCGGTCTCGATGCTGAGGTTGATCTCCAGGTCGCTCGCCCCGTAGGAGCCGAAGACGCTGTGGGCGTACCTCAGGATGTGCGAGCGCATGTTCTCGCTGATGCCCTCGCCGCCGAACGCGGCCACGATGTCGTACTCGGCCCAGTCCAGCCGGTCGTCCTCGAACAGGGACTTCAGGAACGGCGGGTAGCTGGTGATGATGTAGGTGTAGTCGGTCCCGAACTCCTGCATCGTGGCGATGATCTTGTCCTTGTCGGGGCCGCAGGACTTGATCATCGTGACCTCGGTGAGCGAGGCCGTGACGTTCATGCCCGTGGCCCAGGCCCCGAGCGAGAACGCGTTCAGCACGAACGGCTTCTTGCGCAGGGTCGACGCCGTCCGCGCGAAGCCGACCTGGAGGAGCTGGCGGGTGGCCGCGCGCTCCTCGCTGCCGCGCACCCAGCTCGTGGGCGTCCCGGAGCTCCCGGACGACTCGTCGACGACGACGCCGCGGCGGCGCGGCAGCGCTCCCCCGATGCACCGCTCGGGGATGCTCCACCGCTTGACGTAGGACTCCTTGTCCATCTCCGGGATGCCCCGGAACGTCTCGGCCAGCGAGCCCGTGAAGCGCAGGCGGCCGTCGCGGCCGTGCTCCGCGAGGAACGCGCGGTAGGCGGGCACCTGCCGCGCCGCCAGGTCGAACGTGCGCCAGGCGCGCAGCCGGCCGAGCCACCAGCGCAGCGGCTCGATGCCGGGCCCGAGCAGCAGCTTGTGCGTGTGCACGCTGTAGGTGAGCGGGCGCACGACGGCGTCCACCAGGCCGACGAGCGAGAACGCGAGCAGGCGCCTCATGCGGTGGCTCCGATCAGCATCGAGGTGGCCGGACGGCGGTGCGCCACCGGCGGGGTCTTGCTGTAGCCGAACCGGAACAGCATCCAGGCCATCCGGTCGCCGCTCTCGTCGGCGGCCACCTCCCGCGCGAAGGCCTCGTGCGAGCCGGGGTTGGTGATCACCGTGCCGAACGGGTGGAGCCGCACGCCGTGCGCGATGAGCTCCAGCCAGAGGCGCATGAAGGTGCGGCCCGCCTCGATGTGGTCGGCCGGCCGCGCGAACGGGCCCTCCAGCCAGCCGAGCTGCCGCACCCCGCGCATGGTGTTCAGGTACATCGCGCGGATCGCCCCGCCGACGACCGGTGCGTCCCACAGGCCGCGGTGGCCCATGGCGAACCGCAGCAGGCCGCCGGGCATGAGCATGGCCTCGGCGCTCAGGCCGTCGGCCCGGTCGCGGGCGTCGTCCTTGCTGAAGCGCAGCCAGGTCATGATCTCCTCGTAGACGGCGTCGTTGCGCAGGTCGGAGAACAGCGTGGCCTGGTTGATGTGCACCAGCCGCCGCACGACGGCGCGGTCGGCGGTCGTGCGGAACGTGTGGCCGGCGGCGCTCGCCACCTCGGTCGCGGCAGCCACGACGTCGTCGGGCACCAGCCGGGCGTCGTACGGGCGGCGCGACGTCTGGCGGGACCGGAACAGCTCGAGCCGGGCGCGGGCGTCGTCCGACACGGGGCGCGGGACCAGCCGCACCGTGCCCAGGTGGTGCAGGCGGTCGGTGCCGCCGAAGTCCATCTCGCCGTGGTCGAGGGTCTCCTCGACCCCGTACCCGAGCCCCTCGGCCACCGTGCGGAGCGACTCCAGGAACACGCCGGCGCAGACGTGCCCGAAGGGGATGCCGAACGACTCGGCGGGCAGCCCGAGGTCGAGGTCGTAGTAGAGCTCGGCGGTGGCCTCGTCGACGGGCCGTAGCTTGATGGGCTGCGAGTTGTGCGGGGACGGGTAGTGGCGGGCGTCCTGGACGATGCTCAGCCACGGCTCGGTGTGCGACACGACCGCAACCTAGCGCGAGCAGGGGACATACCGACCGGCAAGATGTCGAACCGTTATGCGCCCCCGACCGCTGAGTGCGGGATATTCGCCCTTTCCGACGGTCCGGAAGGGCAAACATCCCGCACTCAGCGGTCGTGGTCAGCGGATGGTCAGCGGATGGTCAGTGGCGGTCGCGGTAGACCTGGACCACCGTGGGGCGCGGGCCGCGGAAGTCGCCGGCCTCCGGGGTGGCGCCCGCGGCGACGTAGTCCGGGAAGAACGAGTCCGGCGCCTCGAAGCTGCCGTTCTCGCCCGGGTGCTGCACGTTCACGTAGACCATGCCGTCGCGGGAGTCGACCAGCGGCCCGCAGGTCTCCGCGCCCGCGGGCACCGAGAGGAACTGCTGGACGTGTCCGCGCTCGCGACCGGCGACCGGCACCTTGAACAGGCCGTCGCACTTCGCGATCGCCGACGAGCTGGGCTGCCCGTCCGTCGAGATCCAGAGGTTGCCCTCGGCGTCGAACGCCAGGTTGTCGGGGCACGAGATGGGCGAGACCCGGTCCTTCGGGTAGCCCGAGAAGTACGTGCCCTCGACGGCGGGGTCGCCGGCCACGAGCAGCAGGTTCCAGGTGAACCGGGTCGAGGTCTGGTCGCCCGACGGGATGATCTCGACCACGTGGCCGTCGCGGTTGCCGTTGGTGGTCACACCGTTGACGACCTTGCGGTCGCGCGGGTTGGCCTCGGTGGCACCCTCGGTCGCGTTGCCCGGGGTGCGGCCCGAGTTGTTGGTGCAGGCCACGTAGATGCGGCCCGTGACCGGGCTGATCTCGACGTCCTCCGGGCGGTCCATCTTGGTGGCGCCCACCTTGTCGGCGGCCAGGCGCGTGTAGATCAGCACCTCCTCGACCGACATGCCCGGAACCTTGCTGCGGCCGTCCTGGACGAGCGGGAGCCACTCGCCGGTGCCGTCGAACGCGCCGTCGGCCGGGACCGCGCCCGAGCCGTCGATCTGGGCGGCCGGCGAGTCGCCGGTGAACTTGGCGACGAACAGGTCGCCCTCCGACAGGAGCGTCTTGTTGTGGGTGCGCGCCCAGCGGGAGTCGCCCTTGGCCACGCGCTCCTTGGAGACGAACTTGTAGACGTAGTCGAACGCCTGGTCGTCGCCCATGTACGCGACGGCGTGGCCCTTGCGGGACAGCGTGACGTTGGCGCCCTCGTGCTTGAACCGGCCCATCGCGGTGTGCTTGACGGGCTTGGCGGTCGGGTCGTACGGGTCGAGCTCGACGATCCAGCCGAAGCGGTTGGACTCGTTCTCGTAGCCCGCGGACTGCGCGAAGCGCGGCTCGTCGGCCTCCCAGCCGTAGCTGGTGGAGGCACCGATGCCGTAGCGGGCGTCGGCGGTCGGGTTGACCCCCGCGGCCACGAAGTAGCCGTTGAAGTTCTCCTCGCCCGACAGGACGGTGCCCCACGGCGTGGTGCCGCCGGCGCAGTTGTTCATGGTGCCCAGCACGCGCCGGCCCGTGCGGTCCGCGGCGGTCTTGAGCAGGTCCGAGCCGGCGGCCGGGCCGTCGAGCACGAACTCGGTGTCCAGGTGGATGCGGCGGTTGAGCACGCTGATGCGCTGGTAGTCCCACGGCTTGCCCGTGCCGCGGCGGCGCACCTCGACGACGGCCATGCCGTGCGCCGCCCGCTCGATCGCGCGCGAGTAGGCGTTCTTGGTGCGGCTCCCGTCCGCGGCGATGTCCCAGTACTTCTCGGTGGGCGGGAACATGATCTCGGGGTTGGTGTACTCCAGGTTGGAGACCAGGATCCCGCGCGTCCCGCGGTGCTTCTCGCCGGGACGGATCGGCAGGATGTCGAGGTAGTCGCAGTTGTAGCCGAACTGCTTGGCCTGCTGCTCCGGCGACTGGTTGTTCGGGTCGAACGTGCGGCCGCCCGGCAGGATCGGGTCGCCCCAGCGGATGATCGGGTCCCAGGTGTAGCCCTGGGGAACCACCAACGCGTCGACGTCGACGGGCTGTGGGTCGATGGCGCCGAAGGAGAGACCCTGGCTGTGTCCGGCTCCGGGGAACCGGCCCTCGGGCAGCGTGGCGGCGGCAGCCGACGGCGCGGCCGCGCCCTGCGCGCCGATCACCACGGCGCCGGCGGCGGCGGCCAGCGTGCCGAGCATCGCGCGGCGCGACAGCACCGAGCTCACGACGTCCTTGAAGTACTCGTTGGCGCTCTCGTTCGGAGCGGGGTGAAGGCACGCGTCATTGCACTTGAGGCGACAGGTGACGGGGCTGCGCTTGCCACGCGCATGCGTGTGCACCGTCAGCAGCGGGCGGTTCTCAGGGGCGATCGTCATCGGAGGCTCTCCGGTCCGAAAAGGGGGGTAGGACGTCGTCAACCTAGGAGCAGGCGATGTCTGCGCCACCAAAGGTCCGGTACGCCCAGGTGAACGGGACGTGTCCAGCAGGTGGGCCCCGGCCCTAGCCGACGAGCGCGCGGCTGGTGACGTCCCGCCAGCCCTCCGCGCGCAGCAGCTGCTCCGCGCCGCGCGACCGCAGTCCCCGCTCGCACACGACGACCACCGGACGGTCGACCGGGTGGTCCAGCAGCTCGGCCGGGAAGACCCCGGCGGCCAGGTCCTCCAGCCGCGCGAACACGGCGCCGGGGACGCCGCCGGGCCGCAGCCCGACGTCGAGCAGCAGCACGCCGGGCGCGTCGGGGACGCTCCGCGTGTCGGGCTCGCTCGGCAGGCCGGACGACGGCGGCACCTCCACCGCGCCGGGCGTCACCGACGGGGACGGCGCCGGCACGGGAACCGTCACGCCGTCGACGGTGCTCCCGACGTCCGCCGTGCCAGCGACGCCCGCCGCGTCCGCGCCGTCGGCCTCGCCCGTCACCGGCGCGGCCAGCTCGATCGTGTCCCACCCGGAGGTGCGCGCGTCGTAGGCGAGCAGGCGCCCCAGCGCCGGGTCGCCCGTACCGGTCAGGACCTTGACCGCCTCGACCGCCATGGTCGAGCCCACCACGCCGCACGCCGGGCTGAGCACGCCCACCGTCGCGCACGACTCCCCCTCGGGCGGCTGCGGGCCGAACACGTGCGGGTAGGTGATCGCGCGCCCGTCCGGCGCCGCCGACCAGAAGACGCTGACCTGGCCGTCCCAGCCCAGGACCGTGCCCCAGACGACCGGCAGCCCCAAGCGCGCCGCGGCGTCGGACACGGCGTAGCGCGTCTCGAACGTGTCGGAGCCGTCGACCACCAGGTGGTACCCGGCCAGGATCGAGGCGGCGTTGGCCCTCGTCAGCCGCTCGCGGTGCGCGATCACCTCGACCTCGGGGGCCAGCCCGCGCAGCGCGTCGGCCGCCGAGTCCGGCTTGGCGCGTCCGACGTCCGCCGCCGAGTGCAGCACCTGGCGCTGCAGGTTGGAGGCCTCCACGACGTCGTCGTCGATGATGCCGAGCGTGCCCACGCCCGCCGCCGCCAGGTACTGGAGCACCGGCGACCCGAGGCCGCCCGCGCCCACCACGACGACCCGCGACGCGGCGAGACGCTCCTGCGCGGCCAGGCCGAAGCCGTCGAGCAGGAGGTGCCGCGCGGCCCGACGGCGCTCGGCGGGCCCGAGCCCGCCTGCGGGGTTCACGAACGGCTCCATCACGTCATTCCACCACCTCGGGCGGGTTCGGCGCACACTCCTCTTCGAGACGTCAGTTTCTTCGCCTTGCGACGCTCGAGAGCGGAGAGGTTCGGGCCCCGAGGGGAGCAGGCCGAGCGTCAGCTCTTGCGCTTGCGGATCTCCGCCGCGGCCTGCGGGAGCACGTCGGCGAGCCGGCCCACGACGGCGAAGTCGCAGATCTCGAAGATCGGCGCCTCCGGGTCGCTGTTCACGGCGACGATCACCTGGGACGCCTGCATGCCGCCCCGGTGGTGCGGCGCGCCCGAGATGCCGGCGCCGATGTAGACGCGCGGGGCGATCGTCACGCCGGTCTGCCCCACGTAGGAGTCCCACCAGCCCTCGAACGCGGCGTCGCGGGACGCGCCCACGGCCGCGCCGAGCGCGTCCGCGAGGTCCTCCACCGGGCCGAAGTCGCCGTCGGTGCCGCGGCCCCCGGCGACCACCACGGCCGCCTGGTCCAGCGGCGGCCGGCCGCTGGTGTCGGCCTTGACCTCGCGGGACAGCAGCGCCACCGGCGACGTCGGCACCTCGACGGCGTAGCCCTCGGTCACGGGCTCGACGGCGGTCTCGACGGGCTGCGCGACGGCGGAGTTGGCCCGGACCGTCACCACGGCGACGTCGGCGGTCACCGCGCACTCGGTGTCCCACGAGCCCGCGAAGACCCGCTTGCCGGCCACGACGCGGCCGTGCACGTCGCGCAGCGAGGAGGCGTCGATGACCAGGCCCGCGCCCAGGTCGTGCGCGGCCAGGGCGGCGGCCTCCTTGGCGGCGAACGACGTGGGCAGCAGCACCGCGTCGGCGTCGGTCAGGCGCACGGCGGCGGCCAGCGCGGCCGCGACGACGGCGGGCAGGTGCCGCTCGTCGCCGCTCACGCAGGCGCCGTCACGGGCGGGCTCCGCCTGGTGCACGGTCTCGACGCCGTACGCGCCGAGCTGCGCCAGCACCTCGACGGTGGGCGCCTCCAGGGCGACTGCCTCGACCCGGCCGAGGCCGCGGGCGATGGTGAGCAGCTCCAGCGTGCTGGTGCGGACCTCGGTCGCGGGGTCGAGCAGGACCAGGACGGTGCGGTTGGTCATCATTTCTCCTCGGAGCGCTCACGCTCTGTCTTTGCTGGCCTGCGCCTGCGGTTCGGCTGCGGGCGCGTGCCTCGTCCCTCGGCCCCCACCCTTCGCCTCACCTCCGGCTCAGACTCCGTGGTTGTTGGTCCGAGCCTGCGGTTCGGCTGCGGGCGCGTGCCTCGTCCCTCGGCCCCCACCTTTCGCCTCACCTCCGGCTCAGACCAGGTCGTTGCGGATCAGGAAGTCGGCCAGCGCCACGCCGCCCTCGCCCTTGTCGGTGACGAGCTCCACCTCCGGGCGTGCGGGGCGGGGCGCCGCCGTCAGCGTCTCGGTGCGGGCGCCCGCGCTGCCCGCCACGGCGGGGTCGAGGCCGAGGTCGGCCGGGGACCACACCTCGATCTCCTTGCTGCGGGCCGCCATGATCAGCTTGAAGCCCGGGAACCGCGGCTGGTTGGCGCCGTCCGTCACGGACAGGACGGCGGGCAGCGGCGCGGTCAGGGACTCGGTGACGTCGTCGATCTCGCGGGTGATCGTCAGCACGCGCTGCCCCGGGTCCGCCGGCTCCGCCAGCTCGACCTTCTTGGCGAGGTTCAGCGTGGGCAGGCCGAGCTCGGCGCCGAGCAGCGTCGGGACCACGGAGCCCAGGCCGTCCAGGGCGGCCATGCCGGTCACCACGAGGTCCACGGGCGCCTCGTCGCCGAGCCGGCGGACGGCGGCCGCGAGCACCGCGGCGGTGCCGAAGTAGTCGGAGCCGGCCAGGGCGTCGTCGGACACGCGGATGCCGCGGTCCACGCCGAGCTGGAACGCCTTGCGCAGGGCGACGTCGCCGTCGGGCCCGGCCATGGTGACCACGACCACCTCGCCCTCGTCCGGCCCGATGCGGCCGGCGGCGCGCTCGGCCTCGACGATCCGCAGGGCCGCCTCGATCGCGTTCTCGTCCAGCTCGTTGAGGGTGCCCTCCCCGGCGGTGCGCACGACCCGACCCTCGGAGAAGCCTCGCTCCGTGTTGATGTCCGGGACGTACTTGGCGGTGACCACGATGCGCATGGGGTAACCGTACGACGTCGGGCGGCGTGGGACGGATCGGGTCCACGAGCGAGCCTGAGACGATGGGGCATATGGCGCAGTCACGACGAGCAGAACCGCAGCGGGCACCGGGCGACCCGGTGCCCCGCCCGGTCGTCCGGCCGCTCATCCGGCCGTCGGCCCGCCGCAGCCACGTGCCGCCGCTGGGCGTGTACGTGACGCCCGACGGCGGGATCGACGCGGCCGTGCTGGCGTCCCACGCGACGGCGGTGGACCTGTGCCTCATCGACGTCACGGACCCGGCCCTGGACGAGCACGACCCGGGCCGGTACACCGAGCGCCGGTTCGAGATGGTGGGGCCGGTGTACGGCGTGTGGCACACGCACGTCCCGGACGTCGCGCCCGGTCAGCGCTACGGGTTCCGCGTGTACGGCTCGTGGGACCCGCGCGCGGGGCTGCGGCACAACCCGGCCAAGCTGCTGGTCGACCCGTACGCCCGCGGGTTCGCGGGCCGGCTGCGCTACGGGCCCGAGGTGGTCGGCGCGGTGAGCACGGAGCGCGAGGACGGCTGGTGGCTCAGCGACCCGTACGGCCCGCCGGACGCGACCGACTCCCTGGCGTACGTGCCGCACTCCGTCGTCGTCGGGCCGCTGCCGCCGCCCCCGCCGCTGACCCGGCCCCGGGTGCCGTGGGCCGACACGGTGGTCTACGAGGCGCACGTGCGCGGGCTGACGATGCTGCGCGAGGACATCCCGCAGGAGCTGCGGGGCACGTACGCGGGGGCGGCGCACCCGGCCGTCGTCGAGCACCTGAAGAGCCTGGGCGTCACGACGCTGGAGCTGCTGCCGATCCACAAGAGCGTGGCCGAGCCGCGGCTGGCGGCGCACGGGCTGTCGAACTACTGGGGCTACAACACGCTCGGCTTCTTCGCGCCCAACGCCGCCTACGCGACCCGGGCGGCGCAGGAGCAGGGCGCGGAAGCGGTGCTCGACGAGGTGCGCGGCATGGTGCACCTGCTGCACGAGGCGGGCATCGAGGTGCTGCTCGACGTGGTCTACAACCACACGGGCGAGGGCGGCGACGACAGCCTGCACCTGGCCTGGCGCGGCCTCGACAACCCGGTCTACTACCTGCACGACGGCGCCTCGCCGGCCGCGCTGGCGGACGTCACGGGCACGGGCAACTCGCTGGACTTCCGGCGGCCGCGCGTGATCCAGCTCGCCCTGGACTCGCTGCGCTACTGGGCCGAGACGGTGGGTGTGGACGGCTACCGGTTCGACCTCGCGGTGACGCTGGGCCGTGGCGCCGTGGGGTTCGACCCCGACCACCCGTTCCTGGTGGCGCTGCAGACGGACCCCGTGCTGTCGGGGCTCAAGCTCGTGGCGGAGCCCTGGGACGTGGGGCCGGGCGGCTGGCAGACGGGCTCGTTCCCGCCGCCCATGGCGGAGTGGAACGACCGCTTCCGGGACGCGGCGCGCGGGTTCTGGCTGGACGCGCCCAAGCAGGGCGTGCGCGGGCAGGAGATGCGCGGCCTGCGGGAGCTGGCCACGCGACTGGCCGGGAGCGCCGACCTGTTCGGGCCGGGCGACCCGCCGCTGGTGCGCGGCCCGGTGGCGTCGGTCAACTACGTGACGGCGCACGACGGCTTCACGCTCGCCGACCTGGTCGCCTACGACCACAAGCACAACGAGGCCAACGGCGAGGACAACCGCGACGGGTCGGACAACAACCTGTCGTGGAACCACGGGCTGGAGGGACACACCGCCTCGGGCGACGACGCGACGACGGAACCGTGGCAGGCGATCGTGCCGCCGCGCCGCAAGTCGCAGCGCAACCTGCTGGGCACCCTGCTCCTGGCCGCCGGCACGCCCATGCTCACCGCGGGCGACGAGCTGGGCCGCACCCAGGGCGGCAACAACAACGCGTACGTCCAGGACAACGAGACGTCGTGGCTGCGCTGGGCCCTGGACGACGCCGCGACCGACCTCCTGGAGACCACCCGTTACCTGTTGCGCCTGCGGCGCGAGCACCCGGCCCTGCGGGCCGACTCGTTCTTCCTGGGCTCGCCCCGGCCGCACGAGACCGACACGGACCTGCTGTGGTTCTCCGAGACGGGCGCGGTCATGGAGGTCGACACGTGGAACCAGCCCGGCCGGCGCGTGCTGCAGATGCTGCGGCCCGGCCCGGCTGGGGGCGACGCGGACGTGCTGCTGGTGATCAACGGCGGCCTGGACGACGTCGAGGTGACCCTGCCGCCCCGCGACGGCGCCGCGCCGTGGGAGCTGGTCTGGGACTCCGCGTGGGACGCACCCGTGGTGCCCGACGACGAGACCGGCCCCCGGACGTCGGTCACGCTGGACGCGCTGAACATCAACGTGCTGCTGTCGCGGGGCACCTGACCGACCGGCTGTTTCACCCGGGTTGTGCGCGGTCGACGACACCGCGGGGGGACTGTCCTGGCTAAGGTGCGCACATGACTGACTCCGTCCACAACAACGGCGTTGCCACCACGGGGAACACCGACGTCATCGTGATCGGTGCGGGCCTGTCCGGGCTCGTCACCGCCGCCGAGCTGACCGCCGCGGGCAAGCGGGTGGTCCTGCTCGACCAGGAGCCGGCCGCGTCGCTGGGCGGGCAGGCCTGGTGGTCGTTCGGCGGGCTGTTCCTGGTCGACTCCCCCGAGCAGCGCCGCCTCAAGGTGAAGGACTCCTTCGACCTCGCGTTCGCGGACTGGCTGGGCTCCGCCCAGTTCTCGCCGGGCGCCGACCGCGGCGAGGGCCCGGACCGGTTCGGGTACCGCTGGGCCAAGGGGTTCGTCGAGTTCGCCGCGGGCGACCTGCGGCCCTGGCTGCACGCCAAGGGGGTGCGCTGGTTCCCGCTGGTGCAGTGGGCGGAGCGCGGCGGGTACCCCGCCGGCGGGCACGGCAACTCGGTGCCGAGGTTCCACGTCACGTGGGGCACCGGCCCTGCCGTCGTCGAGCCCTTCGTCGCCGCGGCGCACGAGGCCAACCGGGCCGGGCTGCTCGACCTGCGCTTCCGGCACCGGGTCACGTCCCTGGTCGTCACCGACGGCCGGGTCACCGGGGTGCGCGCGGAGATCCTGGCCGACGACGACGCCGGCCGCGGCGAGCCGTCCGGCCGCACGGTGACCGGCGAGGTGGAGCTGTCCGCCCAGGCCGTCGTGGTCGCGAGCGGCGGCATCGGCGCCAACCACGACCTGGCGCGCGCCCGCTGGTCCGCCGACGCGGGACGCCTCCCGGAACGCATGCTCTCGGGCGTGCCGGACTCCACGGACGGCCTCATGCTCGGGGTCGCCGCCGACTCCGGCGCGGCGCTGGTGCACGAGGACCGCATGTGGCACTACCCGGAGGGCATCGCGAACCACTCGCCGGTCTGGACCCGGCACGGCATCCGCATCCTGCCCGGCCCGTCGTCGCTGTGGCTCGACGCCGACGGCAACCGGCTACCCGGCCCGCTCTTTCCCGGGTTCGACGCGCTCGGGGCGCTGCAGCACGTGACCACCCGCGGCGACGACCACTCCTGGTTCGTGCTGAACAAGACGATCATGGAGAAGGAGTTCGCACTGTCGGGCTCCGAGCAGAACCCCGACCTGACCGGCAAGTCCGTGCCGCTGCTCCTGGAGCGGGTGCGCGGCCGGTCGGTGCCGGTGCGCACCTTCGCGGAGCAGTCGGAGGAGTTCCTCTGGGCCGACACCCCGGCCGAGCTCGCCGCGAAGATGAACGCGCTGACGGCGGCCACCGACAGGTCGCACGGGCACGTCGACGGGGAGTCCCTGGCCGCGCTGATCGCTGCCCGCGACGCCCAGGTCGCCACCGGTCTCGGGAAGGACCCGCAGGTCGTGGCGACGGCGGCCGCGCGGCACTTCATCGTGGACAAGGCCATCCGGGTGTCGCCGCCGCGCGCGCTCACCGACCCGCAGGACGGGCCGCTGCTCGCCGTCCGGCTGTCGGTGATGACCCGCAAGACCCTCGGCGGCCTGTGGTGCGACGAGACCGGCCGGGCGCTGACCCCGGACGGCGACGTGCTGGAGGGCCTGTGGGCCGTGGGCGAGGCCGCGGGCTTCGGCGGCGGCGGCGCCCACGGGCACCGCGCGCTGGAGGGCACGTTCCTGGGCGGCTGTCTCTTCACGGGCCGCACGACGGGCCGCGCCCTGGCGGCGGCGTTGTGACCGGCTGGCTGACTCGGCGGCTCATGCCTGCCGAGTCAGCCGGCTGGTCCGACCACACTCCTGACTCGGCAGATTCAGACGGCCGAGTCAGCGGGTTGGTGACATACCCCCCAGCCGGCTAACGCAGCAGGGCCGTCCCGTCCTCCAGGGCGACGACGACGGCGCCCCGCGTGCAGCGCGACAGCAGCTCCGCGGGCCAGTCGCCCGTCAGCGGCACCGCCTCGACGTCCAGGCCGGTCCCGGCGGCCCCAACCCCGGCGGTCCCGGTCGCGTCGCCCGGGCGCAGGCCCGTCACGCGCGCCGTCCCGGCCCGGCCGATCCGGTCCCGCACGGGTTCGGGCCGGTCGAAGAACCAGTGCGTCGGCGCGTTGGAGTCCAGCTCGTCCGCGAGCCGCTCCAGGTCCCGGGCCGCCAGCCGCAGCACGGGGGCCACCCACGCGGCGTTCTCGGTCACCATCGCCTCGGTGCGCCGCGGGTCGGTGAACCCGACCCGGGTCCCGTCGCGGAACGAGCCCGCGGCCAGCCGCAGCGCCACGTCGCGCACGGGCGCGCCGGCCACGGCGCCGAGGAGCTGGTTGGCCAGCACGTGCGGCACGTGGGACACGAGCGCGACGGCCTCGTCGTGCAGCTCGTCGGTCAGCACCGCCGCCGTCCCGCCCAGGGGTCCCGTGACCAGGCGCAGCACCTGCAGCAGCCGGTCCGGGTCGGTCGCCGGAGTCGCTGTCACCGCCCACGGGACACCCTGCATCAGCTCCGCCGACGACGCCGCGAACCCGCTGTGCTCGGTCCCCGACATCGGGTGGGCACCGACGTACCGCTCCCCCAGCCCCGCCTCGGCGACCGCCTCCCGGACCGGGCCTTTGACCGACCCCACGTCGGTCACCGTCGGGTCCCAGCCCGGCTCGTCCGCCAGCGCCTCGGCGAGCTCCGCCGCCACCGACCGCATCGCGCGCAGGGGCGCGGCGAGCACCACGACGTCCGGCCGGTTGGCGGCCAGGTGCGCGACGTCGTCCGCGATCGTGAGGCCGGCCGCGCGCGCCTCGCCGCCCGAGACAGGATCCGTCGCGACCACGGGCACGCCCGCCGCCTGCAGGGCGCGGGCGAGCGAGCCCCCGACCAGACCCAGGCCGACGACGCCGACGCTCACCACAGCAGGCCCCGCTCGCGGTCCTCTGCGGAGTCCTTCGCCGACACGGAGCCGACCGGCACGTGGTCCGGGTCGAGCACGCCGTCGAGCGCCCGGAACCCCGCGCCCGCCGGGAACAGGCCGAGCGTCTTGAGGGAGTCGCCGGCGGCCAGCAGGTCGCTCAGCATCTCCCGCGCGCCCCGGTCCCACGGCGCCTCGTCGAAGGTCACCACGAACGCATACTTGCTCTCCTGGGCCTTGACCGGCCGGGTGATCAGGCTCGACATGTTCACGCCCCGGTCGCCGAACGCCGCGGTGATCCGCGCCAGCACGCCCGGACCGGTCACCGAGGGCGTGATCGCCAGCATCGTCTTCCAGTCCGTGGCGCCCGCGGCGCGGGACCGGGCCAGGTGCGCGGCGGCCGCGCTGCGCCGGGTCAGGACGAGGAACCGGGTGCGGCCGCCCCGGAAGTCCTCGACCGCCTTCGCGTACGTCTGAAGCCCGTACAGCTCGCCGCAGATCGTGGGCCCCAGGGCGATCGTCCCCGGTCCGGCGTCGCGGCAGGCCGCCGCGTTGGACGACGCCGGGGCGGTCGCCAGCCCCGTGCCGTTCACGAAACCCGAGCACTGCGCCAGGCCGTGTGGGTGGGCCGACACCTCGGTCAGGTCGCCGTGGCCGGGCCGCACGAACGCGTCGAACGACACGTCGAGCGCCACCTCGTCGACGGCCACGACGTCCGCGCTGGACAGCAGCGCGTCCAGCGACGGCACCACGTAGCCCTCGACGGAGGACTCGATCGCGACCACGCCGACGTCCGCACCGCCCGCCGCCACGACGTCGTGCACGTCCTTGACGGTGTCCAGCGGCTCGGCGGTAGACACGGCGTCGTCGGGCGCGCCGTCGCCGGGACGCCCCGCCGGGCCGCCCGAGGGCGCGGGCCGGCGGGCCCACTCCAGGGCCGCCTGGTGCGTGAAGGTGCCCTCCGGGCCCAGGTACGCCACCCGGGTGCCGCCCGCCGGGCGACCACCCGGCGCCGTCATGCCCATCGGGGGGTCAGCGCGTCCGGCCCGGGCACGAACGCCTCGCCCGGCAGCACGGCCAGCGTGCGGTGCGCGACGCCGCGCTCGGTCAGCGAGTCGACCAGCACGCTCAGCGTCCGCGACGTGGGGCAGGAGAACGACGCGAAGAACACGTGCGGCCCGCCCGACGACGGCTGGCTGCGCAGGTGGTCCAGGTCGAGCCCGGCGTCCGCGATGACCGCGAGGGTGGGCTGCAGCGAGCCGAGGTGGTCGTCGGCCGGGCCGAACGCGAGCCACACCTGGGCCGGCTCGGTGAACGGAGGCCAGTCGTCGCGGGACTCCAGCAGCCCGTACCAGACGGGACCGCCCTCGGCGAGAGCCGGGCTGTCCGGGAGCTCCGCGAAGCCGGAGGGCACCCGGGAGCGCTCGATCACCAGGGACCCGCCCTCCCCGGCGAGGGCGATGCGCTCCTCGACGCTCGTGCGGGTCGGCACCAGCCGCGGGCTCACGCCGAGGCCGCGCAGCACGCCCGCGCAGTCCCGCATGCCCGCCTCGTCGATGACGACCTGACCGACCGTGGCGTTCGCCCCGACCCAGACCCACTGGCCGGGCACGGCCACCGCCGACGTCACGATGAGCGACGACGCGCCCTCCAGGAGGGCGCGCTCGAGGCCCGGCGCCGGGTGCTCCGGGTGTCCCAGGTGCACCACGGCCGCCAGGGCCTCGATGCTCGCGACCGTGGCGAGGGTGTCCGCCGTGGTCCCGAGGTCGAGCAGCTCGACCGGGTCGTTCCATCCCGCCATCCGCGCGGCAAGCACCGCGTGTGCGGGAGACTCCCGCTCGCTACGTCCAAGCATGTGCCGAACCTACCGCCGCGGAGGCCTCAGAGCCGCACCGTCAGTCGCACACGACGGGGTTGTCGGGGTTGTAGGAGTGGTTGAACGAGTTCTCCTTGACGACCTTGCCGTCGTGGAGCACCTTGCGCGAGATGGTCACGGAGAAGCCGTCCTCGCCGCCCGGGTAGGGCTGGCAGTCGGCCGACGAGTCGTGGATCGTCGTCTTGGGGACGATGTTCCGCTTCGCGCTCGTGTTCTCCTGCACCGTGTAGTACTTGGTGCTCCAGATCCGGACCGTCAGCTGGTTGCCCGAGACGAAGGCCTGCATGACCGCGCCGTACGGGGTGTCGTTCGTGAACTTCATGTCCTTGGCGCCCACGTAGATCGTGGCCTCGCGGCCCGCGGGGTAGCGCGGGAACCAGTAGGAGTGCGCGTGGTGCTCGACGTCCTCGAACCCGGCGAAGAAGCCCGCGTTGAACGACGTCGTGGCCATCTGCGAGAGACCACCGCCCACCGCCTCGACGTGCTCGCCGTTCTCGACGACGCCCGCGTCGAAGTACCCGTTCTCCAGCGTGATCGGGGCCAGCGCCTCCAGCAGGGAGAACGTCTCGCCCGGCTTGATGAGGTTGCCCGTGACCATCTGCGCGCCGCGCACCAGGTTCTGGGTGCGCACCGGCTCGTTCGTCAGCGGCGTGCTGAACTCGGAGACGACCTCCTTGACGCCCAGGGCCTCCAGCGACTCGACGGTGTCCTTGGGGTCCTGCTCGACCAGCTCGACCGACGTCTCGCGGTCGTCGCCCGTCGCGGCGATCCGCACCGCCTTGCCCGCCTCGGCCGGGTCGAGCGTGGTGCCGGTCTTGCCCGCGACCACGGTCGGCTTGCCGCCCGCGAACTCGAAGTGGGCGTCGGACGGGACCTCCAGCAGGTTCGTGGTGGCGTCGACGATCGCCGCGACGGTCGCCTCCCGGTCCACGATGGTGACGAGCTGGTCGTCCTTCTGCTCGAAGCGGATGAGCCCGGACAGCACCTGCGGGGACAGCTGCGGCTGCTGGCCGCCCACCGAGACCGTGACCGGCGCCGAGACGATCTTCTGCGCGACCGAGAACTGCTTGTCGGTCTGCGCCTGGGTGATCACCGGGTCGACGGGCTCGACCGGCAGGTCGAACGGCCCGTCCTGGTGCAGCCAGCGCTCCTTGATGATGCGCGAGGTCTCGCTCGCGACGATGCGCGAGCCGTCCTTCGCGTCCGTCTTGACCGCCTGCCCGTCGACGAACCCGACGGTGCCGTCCACGGGCTCCACGGCGAGCGACTCCTCCAGGCCCGCGACCGCGGCGTCGAACTTCTCCGAGTCGATGGCCAGGACCAGCTCCTGCTCGGAGCCGCCGAACATGTGCGCCCACATGCGCGCCGGGCTCAGCGAGAAGCCCGTGAGCTCCGCCGTCGTCGCCTCGGCGTCGATCGCCAGGCCGCTGGGCTCCGGGGAGAGCTGGGCCTTGCCCTCGCCCGCCGTGAGGTCGATCGGCTCCTTGAGCCGCGGGCCGAGCTGCTCCGTGAGCGCGGACGCCGCCGCCGCCTGCGTCATGCCGCCGACGTTCACGCCGGCCACCGTGGTCTCCTTCGGCACCGTGTCGCTCACGCCCCAGGCCGCGAAGGCGTAGATCGCGAACAGCACGACGGCGCCGAGCACCGAGAACAGGGCGATCTTGGGGCCACGGCTCGGCGCGCCGTCCCCGGCGAGGCCGAAGAAGCCGTCCTGGCCCGCGGCACCCGGACCGTTCGGACCACCGGGGCCACCCGGTGCTCCCGGACCGCCGGGGCCCGCGGGGCCGGACGCCGCGAGCGGCGTCGCCTCGGGGCGCACGGGCGCCCAGGGGCGCGCCACGCGCTGGATCGCGCCGGTCAGCGGCTTGAGGAACGGGATCTGGCCGCCGTCGGACGTGGGCACGGCACCCAGGCCCGACGGCGTCGCGCCGGGGCGCGGGGCGAACGGCGGGACCGACGGCGGCGCGGGCGCCGGCGTGGTGGCCGACTCGGTGCTGGTCGTGGCGTCCGTCCTTGCGTCGGGTGCGGCGGCCGGCGTGCCCGCTGCTGCTGTACCTGCCGCCGCCGTGCCCGCCGCCGCGGCGGCCGCAGCAGCGGCGCCGGTCTTGGGCGGGCGGTCGAACGCGAAGACGCGCGGGGTGTACCCGCTCCGCGGCTTGGCGGCCTTGGTCGGCGGCGTCGCGAGCTCCGCGACGACGGTCTGCAGCACGGCGACCTGGTCGGCGCCGTCGACGGTCGGCTCGGTCTGTGCGTCGGGCTTGGTCGCGACGTCGGGCTTCGTGGCGCCAGCCTTCGTGGCGTCGGGCTTCGAGGCCGCAGTCGCGTTGGCCGCGGCGACACCGGCCGCCGTGGCGGGGTTGCCGGGAGCTGCGGGCTTGGCCGCAGCATCCGGTGCGGGCTTGGCCGTGGCGTCCGGTGCGCCCTGAGCGGCGGGCCTGGCCGCGGCGTCGGACGTGCCCGGCGTCGCGGGCTTGGCGGAAGCGTCCGGCGCACCCTGAGCGGCAGGCTGAGCCTGAGCGGCGGGCTGAGCCTGAGCGGCGGGCTGGGCCTGAGCGGCAGGCTGCGTCGGGGTAGCCGGCCGTGCCTGAGCAGGCGGCTGCGTCGGAGCGGTGGCCGGGCCTGCTGCGGCAGAGCCCGTCGGAGCGGCGGACTTGGTCGCGGCGTCCGAGGCGTCCGAGGCGCCCGGGGCGCCCGGGGTGGCGGGCTGGCGCGCGGCGGCGGACTGGCCCGCCGCGGAGGCGGGCGAGGCCTCAGGCGTGCGCCCCGCTTCCGGCGTACTGGCAGGTGCGGGAGCCGCGCCGTCGGGCGTACCCGCGGCGGACGCGCTCGGGACCGCCGCTGCCGAGGCGGCCGGCCGGTTCGCGGCGTCGGACACGGGCGGGGCCGCGGCGGGCTTCTCGACCGCGGGCGCGCTCGGGGCGGCCGCCGGGGACGCGGTGTCACCCGCGGCCTCTGCCGGGCGACCAGCCGCGGTTGCCTCAGGGCTCGGCGTGCTCGCCGGGGCCTGCGCGTTCCCGGCGCCGGACGCGCTCGCCGCGGCGGATGCGGCCGGCGCCGGCGCGGCCGACGCGGCCGGCGTTCCGGCGGGCTCGGCGGCACCGACGGCGCGCGCCTCGACGTCCGAGGCGACGCCCGGAGCGTTGTCGGGCGCGGCGTCGGCGGGCGCGGCGGGGACCCCCGCCGGCGGTACGGCGGGGACGGACGGGGCCTTGGTGGGCTCGGACTGTTCCGGAGCGGTCACAGGTTCGACCTTGTCTGCGGATCGGGGAACCGGCTGAGCGGTCGGTCGACCGGCCGGTACTGCGGGCTGCGCGGCCTGGGCGGCCGACGGACGTGCCGGGGGTTGCGACGACTGTCGCGGCACGCTGCCAGGGCGTTTCTGGTACAAGCGAGGCGGTACGGCCGGGGCAGGTTGAGCCCCGGCGTTATCGTCTGATGTCGGCTCGAGCGGTTCGTCACGCTCGGTCGGCTGACCCATCGGCACGCTCCGTGCAACTACCCGAGACGCGGGCTCTCCGCGTCCCCCCAGGGCGCACCTGACCCGCGGCGATTCCGCTGGACGGAGTCGCCCTGCCGGGCATCCTATCCAGCGAGAATCCTGCCCAAGGCCGCGTACCGGACGCCTCGAGGTGGAGGTTTCGTATCAATCCTGCCCACCATCCTGAAGCACCCTGCGAAGAACCGCAGAGGTCAGGCAGCGGACCGATCCCGGCGGGCCGGAACCTCGGCGAACCACGAGGACGGCAGGAACGCGACGACGGCGAGGATCGCCACCCCCGCGTACGACCAGACCATGCCGAGCACGCCGGCCGGGACCACCACGTCGCCCCCGGAGCCCGACAGCGACAGGGCCTGCACGATGCCGACCCAGCCCACACCGAACCCGAGCAGCGTGCCATAACCGGCCCAGGCGCGCGCGAGCACGCCGGCCGCGGCCGTCAGCGCGAACGCGAGGATCAGTCCGAGGTACAGGGAATCGGCCCCGTACCGGTGCACCACCGTCCCGAGAGCGCCCATCACGACGCCGAGCGCGACGGCCAGAAGAGTGCGCACGATCGTCCGTCCGAGCGGGCGTCGGGATGAGTTCACCCGAGCATTCTCCAGCATCCACCTGGGAGGACTCTGCATGTGTGGAACACTCCGCGGGTGAATACGCTCCAGGATCAGACGCAGCTCATCGTTCGACAGCGGATCCGCATGCTGGTCAACCAGTACGAGGTACGCGGAGCCCGGCCGGACGGCTCCGAGGGTGACCTCTACGCGTTCGCCCAGCAGAAGCGCATGGCCTTCCGTGAGCAGGTCACGCTCTACACCGACGACACCAAGCAGGAGTCGGTGCTCGGGTTCAAGGCCCGCCAGGTGGTCGACCTGGGCGCCACGTACGACGTCGTCGACGCGGGCGACACCCCGATCGGCACGTTCCGCAAGGACTTCGCCAAGTCTCTGCTGCGCAGCACCTGGCACGTCGAGCAGCCCGGACTCGGTGTGGCCACGGGGACCGAGCGGAACCTCGGCGTCGCCGTGATCCGGCGGCTCGTCGAGATCGCCTGGATGCCGTACCACTTCGACTTCGTGATCGACGGCCGGCCGGCGTTCACCGTGGAGAAGAAGTGGGGCCTGCGCGACCGGTACGTCGTGACCATCCAGGAGCCGCGGCTCGACCGCCGGCTCGTGACCGCCATGGCGATCGGCCTCGACGCCCTCCAGGAGCGCTGAGCGGGGACGCGCGGCGGCTGCGAACCGACCGCACCGTCGCCATCACCGTCGAGGCGGGCGCATGGCGTGCTCGTCAGACGGGGGGATCGACGACGACGTAGGTCTCGGTCGTGAGGATCGGCGCCAGCACCCCGTTGGACAGGGCGTACCACCCGGCGACCGAACCCTCGGGCCGCGCGAGAACCGTCGCGTGCTGCACCTGTGTGGCGTGGGCCCGCATGGCCGCGACGACCCGCTCGAGCACCCCACCGACGTCCACCCGCACGACCCGCTCCCCGCCGCTCCCGCGGCCCACCGACGTGATCGGTGGAACGTCAGACGATCGGCGGTCCGAGGTGCCGATCACCTGACGTTCTGCCGACCATCCGGGGAGGTCGTTCCTCGCGAGCGGCGGGAGGTCCTCGTGCGGGTCCGCCAGGGTCAGGCCCTCGGCGGCGGCGAGCGCGGTCGCCTCCGGCAGGCCGGCGAGCGTCGCCCGCGCCGCACGCACCTCGTCCGCCGGGGCGACCGCCTGCCACAGCTCGGCACCGGCCCAGGGCTCGTCCTGCCGTCCGACGCCGCCGCCTGGCTCGGCCACCCGCACCGGCTCACCGCCGCCCGGCCGCCAGACCGGGTCCGCCGCGAGCCGCAGCGCGCGGACCGTCACCTCGTGGGCCCGCACGTGGTCGGGATGCCCGTATCCCCCGCCGGGCTCGTACGTCGCGACGACGGCGGGGCGTGTCGTGCGGATCAGCACCGCAAGCCGTCCCGCCGGCTCGTCGAGCGGAACCCGCGCGAACGCCGTCGGCGGGGAGTCCGGCGCCGGACCGGCGACACCGGGCGCCACCCACTCCATCCCGGAGTCCTCGTACCGCACCGGGTCAGCAGGCTCTGAGACCGCGCCGGCAACCAGTCCGGGGACCGCGTCGCCGTCCGGCCGGGAACCAACGCCCACAACCCGGCTGACCTGCGCGTCCACCCGCGAGAGCGAGTCGAGGAAGACCCTCTCGACCGCGCCGTCCGCACCGCCGCCCAGGGCCACGAGCGCGCGCGCCAGCTCGGTCTCCCGGTAGGCGCCCAGCGCGGGACCGTCGCCCTCCAGACCGGCCCGGCCCTCCGACGTCGTCCCGGGGAGGGCGATGACCTCGCCGCGCTCCCCGCGCGTGCAGGTCACCACGCGGGCAGGCAGCCCGGCGGCCGCGAAGGCCGCCAGCAGTCCCCCGGTCGACAGCGTCTCGTCGTCGGGATGGGCGTGCACGGCCAGCACGCCCCCCGAGAGAGCCCCGGCAGAAAAAGCCACGTCGGGCAAAGCACTGAGTGCTGGATCTTCGCCCCCGGAACGGCTGTTCATGGGCGAAGATCCAGCACTCAGCGACGCGGAGAGGTCAGCCGCGCTTGGCGCGTGCCGTCGCGCGGGCGCGGTCGGTGGCGTTCAGGAGCACCTTGCGGATGCGGACGACCTCGGGGGTCACCTCGACGCACTCGTCCTCCTGCGCGAACTCCAGCGACTCCTCGAGCGTGAGCTTGCGCGGCGGGATCAGGTTCTCGAAGTTGTCGGCGGTCGAGGACCGCATGTTCGTCAGCTTCTTCTCCTTGGTGATGTTGACGTCCATGTCCTCGTTGCGCGAGTTCTCGCCGACGATCATGCCCTCGTACACCTCCTGCGTGGGGTCCACGAAGAAGGAGCCGCGCTCCTGCAGGTTGATCATGGCGAACGGCGTCACCTTGCCCGAGCGGTCGGCGACGAGCGAGCCGGTGTTGCGCGACTCGATCGGGCCGTGCCAGGGCTCGTAGCCCTCGGAGATCGACGCCGCGATACCCGTACCGCGGGTGTCGGTCAGGAACTGCGTGCGGAAGCCGATGAGGCCGCGCGCCGGGACCATGAACTCCATGCGGACCCAGCCGGTGCCGTGGTTCGTCATGGTCTCCATGCGGCCCTTGCGCTGCGCGAGGAGCTGCGTGACCGAGCCGAGGTACTCCTCGGGCACGTCGATGGTCATGCGCTCCATCGGCTCGTTGACCTTGCCGTCGATCGTCTTGGTGACGACCTGCGGCTTGCCGACCGTGAGCTCGAAGCCCTCGCGGCGCATCTGCTCCACCAGGATGGCCAGCGCCAGCTCACCGCGGCCCTGCACCTCCCAGGCGTCGGGACGCTCGGTCGGGAGGACCTTCAGGGAGACGTTACCGATGAGCTCGGAGTCGAGGCGGTCCTTGACCTGGCGGGCGGTGACCTTGTGGCCCTTGCCGCCCTTGCCCGCGAGCGGGGAGGTGTTGATACCGATGGTCATCGAGATCGCGGGGTCGTCCACCGTGATGAGCGGCAGCGGGCGCGGGTCGTCGAGGTCCGTGAGGGTCTCGCCGATCATGATGTCGGCGATGCCCGCGACGGCGACGATCTCGCCGGGGCCGGCCTTGTCGGTCGGCACGCGGTCGAGCGCCTTGGTCTCCAGCAGCTCGGTGATCTTCACGCTCTGCAGGGTGCCGTCGTGGCGGGCCCACGCGACGCTCTGGCCCTTGGACAGGGTGCCGTTGTGGATGCGCAGCAGCGCGAGACGGCCGAGGAACGGCGACGCGTCGAGGTTGGTGACGTGCGCCTGCAGCGGCACGCCCTCCTCGTAGGTCGGGGCCGGGATCTTCTCGAGGATGGTCGCGAACAGCGGCTCGAGGTCCTCGTTGTCCGGCAGGCCGCCGTCGGCGGGCTGGTCGGTGGAGGCGCGGCCGGCCTTGGCCGACGCGTAGACGACGGGCACGTCGAGGATGGCGTCCAGGTCGAGGTCCTCGACCTCGTCAGACAGGTCGCCGGCGAGGCCGAGCAGCAGGTCGGTGGTCTCCGCGACGACCTCGCTGATGCGGGCGTCCGGGCGGTCCACCTTGTTCACCACGACGATGACGGGCAGCTTGGCCGCCAGGGCCTTGCGCAGCACGAAGCGGGTCTGGGGCAGCGGGCCCTCGGACGCGTCGACGAGCAGCACGACGCCGTCGACCATCGACAGGCCGCGCTCGACCTCACCACCGAAGTCGGCGTGGCCCGGGGTGTCGATGACGTTGATGGTGATGCCCTCGGACTCACCGTTCGCCGCCGCCGCGGGACCGGAGTACCGGATCGCGGTGTTCTTGGCGAGGATCGTGATGCCCTTCTCGCGCTCGAGGTCGCCGGAGTCCATCACCCGGTCCTCGAGGTGCTGACGGGCTTCGAACGCCCCGGCCTGCCTGAGCATGGCGTCCACGAGCGTGGTCTTGCCGTGGTCGACGTGGGCCACGATCGCGACGTTACGCAGGTCGGAACGGGTCGCACGGGCCGAGGTCGGCGCGGTTGCAGGCACGGTCACGAAGCACTCATTTCCAGAAGGGAGGTCAGGGGCGCGGACTCTGGCCCGAAGGGGACCGGTCTCGCAGCACCACCCATCTTACCCGCGAATCGAAATCCCCAGGTGTCGACCGTGTCACTGTGCGGTGAACACCCCCGACGCGAAAGACCCTCAGGTCGCCGGGGCGGCCTGAGGGTCTTCGCGTTCACGGGACCGCGGAGGGTCAGCCGCCGATCTCCAGGCTCGCGCCCGGGATCGCGGCCAGGAGGTCCCGCGTGTACTCCTGCTGCGGGTTGTCGAACACCTCGTCGGTGGTCGCGTGCTCCACGATCCTGCCGTCCTTCATCACGGCCACGAGGTCGGCGATCTGCCGGACCACGGCCAGGTCGTGCGTGATGAAGAGGAAGGACAGCCCGAGCTCGGCCTGCAGGTCGTTGAGCAGCGTCAGGATCTGCGCCTGGACCAGCACGTCGAGCGCCGAGACGGCCTCGTCGAGCACGAGCACCTCGGGCTTGAGCGCCAGCGCACGCGCGATCGCGATGCGCTGCCGCTGCCCGCCCGACAGCTCGTTCGGGAACCGGCGCATCGTCGCCTGCGGCAGCGACACCATGTCGAGCAGCTCGCGCACCCGCGCCTCCCGGGACCTGCGGTCGCCCACCTTGTGCAGGACGAGCGGCTCCTCGATCGACCGGTAGATCGAATAGGTCGGGTCGAGCGACCCGTACGGGTTCTGGAACACCGGCTGCACCCGACGGCGCAGCGAGAACTGCTCCTTCGCGGACATCTTCGTGACGTCCTTGCCGTCGTACATCACCGTGCCCGACGTCGGGTCGAGCAGTCCCAGCACCATGTTGGCCGCCGTGGACTTGCCGGAGCCCGACTCGCCCACGAGCGCCAGGGTGTGACCCTTGGGCAGCGTGAAGTTGATGCCGTCCACCGCGGTGAAGTCGGTGTGCGAACCCGGCCGGGAACCACGGATGTGGAACACCTTGGTCAGGTCCTTCGCCACGACGACGTCGGGCGCCGTCGTCTCCGCCTCGTCGGCGTGCTCCGCGAGCAGGTCGTCCGCCTCCTGCCCGCGCTCGTGCGCGGACTGGATGCGGCGGGAGGCCAGCGACGGGGCCGACGACACGAGGCGCTTGGTGTACTCGTGCTGCGGGTCCTTGAGGATCTGCGCCGCCGGGCCGGACTCCACGACCCTGCCCTTGTACATCACGATGAGGTGCTCGGCGCGCTCGGCGGCCAGGCCCAGGTCGTGCGTGATGAACAGGACGGCCGTGCCGAGCTCCGCGGTCAGCCCCTCCAGGTGGTCCAGGATCTTCTTCTGGACCGTCACGTCGAGTGCCGACGTCGGCTCGTCCGCGATGAGCAGCTTGGGCCGCGAGGCCAGGCCGATCGCGATGAGCGCGCGCTGCCGCATGCCGCCCGAGAACTCGTGCGGGAACTGGCGGGCACGCCGGTCGGCGTCGGGCAGGCCGGCCTCGCTGAGCAGCTCGGCGACGCGCGCGGTGCGCTCCGCCTTGCCGCCCTGGAAGCCGTTGGCCACCAGCGCCTCGTCGATCTGTGCGCCGATGCGCCACACCGGGTTCAGGTTGGACATCGGGTCCTGGGGCACCAGGCCGATCTCCCGGCCGCGCAGGTCCTCGAACTGCTTGCGCCCCAGTCCGACGAGCTCGCGCCCGCCGAACGAGATGGACCCGCCGGTCACCTTGCCGGTACCCGGCAGCAGGTCGATGATCGCGTGCGCCGTCGTGGACTTGCCGGAACCCGACTCGCCCACGATCGCCACGGACTGCCCCGGGTAGACCGTGAGGTCCACGCCGCGGACGGCCTCGACCGTGCCGGTCGCCGTGGTGAACGAGATCTGCAGGTCCTTGATCTCGAGCAGCGGAGTGGTGTCGTCGTGCTTCTCGACGGGCACCGGGGCGTCCTCGGTGGTCCCGTCGGTGAGGGTGATCGTGGTGGTCATCGCTTCCTCGCCTTCGGGTCGAGGGCGTCGCGTACGACGTCGCCCATCATGATGAAGCTCAGCACGGTCAGCGCGAGCGCGGTCGCCGGGTAGATCATGATCTCCGGGGCGACCCGGATCGACGTCTGTGCCTTGGCGAGGTCGCCGCCCCACGAGACGGTCGACGTCGGCAGACCGATGCCGAGGAAGCTCAGCGTGGCCTCCGCGACGATGAACGTACCGAGCGCGACCGTCGCGTAGACGATGATCGGCGCGGCTGAGTTCGGCAGCACGTGCTTGCCGAGGATCGCGCCCCGGCCCATGCCGAGCGCCTTGGCGGCGGTGACGAACTCGTTGTTCTTCACACCGAGCACCGCACCACGCGTGATCCGGGCGATGGACGTCCACCCGAACACCGCCAGCACGACAGCGACGACGACCGCGTTCCGGTCGTCCAGCAGGCTCATGATGACGATCGCGGCGAGCACGAACGGCACGGCGAAGAAGATGTCGGTGAACCGGGACAGGAGCGTGTCGAGCAGGCCGCCGAAGTAGCCGGCGATCGCGCCGATGAGGGTACCGATCACGACGACGAACAGCGTGGACAGGATGCCCACCGTGACCGACGCGCGTGCCCCGTAGACCGCTCGGGCATAGATGTCACAGCCCTGCTTGTCGAACCCGAAGATGTGGCCCGCGGTGGGCCCGCCCAGCGAGTCCTCGAGGTGGCACTCCGTGGGGCTGGTCGAGGTGAACAGCCCCGGGAACACCGCCATGAGGATGACGAACACGATCAGCGCCGCGGACACCCAGAACAACGCCCGGTGACGCATGTCACGCCAGGCGTCGGACCAGAGGCTGCTCGGCGTCTCGGACGTGTCGACGGCGTCGATCACGCCGACCTTGACTACTTCCGGAGGCGCGACGAAGTGCTCTTGCCCCGGGCGGGGAGTCTTCTCGTAGCGGTTCTCAGGCATAACGGATCCTCGGGTCCAGGACGGCGTAGAAGACGTCCACGAGCAGGTTGGCGAAGATGTAGACGATGACGAGCACCGTGGCCAGCGACACCACCGTCACGTTCTCGCCGCGGATGATCGCCTGATAGAGGGTTCCGCCGACGCCGTTGATGTTGAAGATTCCCTCGGTCACGATCGAGCCGGCCATGAGGTTGCCCAGGTCGATGCCGATGAACGTGACCACGGGGATCAGCGAGTTGCGCAGCACGTGGCGCGACATCACCTTGTCGCGCGGCAGGCCCTTGGCCCGAGCGGTCCGCACGAAGTCCGCCGTGATGTTCTCGACGACTGACGTCCGTGTCAGTCGCAGGATGTAGGCGAACGATGTCGTGGCGAGCACGATCGCGGGCATCAGCAGGCTGATGAAATCAGGGTCACGGCCGGCGGTGATCGGCAGCCAGCCGAGCTGCACGCCCACGACGGCCTGCATCACGAAGCCGATCACGAACGTCGGCACCGAGATGAGCACGAGGCTCCAGAGCAGCACGGTCGAGTCGAACAGCTTGCCCTTGCGGACGCCGGCCCAGAGCCCGAAGCCGATGCCGAAGACGGTCTCGATGACGATCGCCATGAGGGCGAGCTGGAAGGTCACCGGGAAGGCCTGGGCGATCACCTCGACGACCGGGCGGCCGGTGAACGTGACGCCCATGTCGAAGGTGAAGACACCCTTGAGGAAGTAGAGGTACTGCATGAGGAACGGCTGATCCAGGTGGTACGCCTCGCGGATGGCGAGCTCGGCAGCTGGTGACAGGCCACGTTCGCCGCCCAGCGCGGCCACGGGATCGCCGGGGCGCAGGAACACCAGCCCGTACAGCAACAGCGTGGCGCCGAGGAACACGGGGATCACCTGCAGCAGCCGGCGTCCGATGTACCAGAGCATTCGTAGGTCTCCTTGGTTGATGGCTGCGGAACATTCTCCCGGACGTCACCCGGTGTTGTGGCTCCGCACAGTGGAGGGCGGGGCGCGTGATTCACGCGCCCCGCCCGTCACCTGGGGTGATGAGTCACGCCGGCGGACCGGACGTGATCACAGTCACTCCGACTTGGTGACCTCGTACAGCAGCGGCATGCTGTCCCAGCCGAACTCCACGTTGTCCACGTTCTCGGAGTGCCCGGCCGTCGTGGAGTAGTACCACAGCGGGATACCCGGGAGGTCCTTGAACAGGATCTCCTGCGCCTTGTTGTAGAGCTCGTTGGCCTCGTCCAGCGAGGTGGCGGCCGCAGCCGTCTTGAGCGCCGCGTCGAACTCGTCGCTCTCGTACCGGCCGTCGTTCGAGCCGGCCAGCGCCGCCTTGCTGTAGAGCGGGCCGAGGTAGTTCTGCAGCGACGGGTAGTCAGCCGACCAGCCGGCACGGAACAGACCGTCGACCTTGCCGTCCGGGCCCTTGTCACGCTCGTTGAGGACCTCGTCGAACGTCGGGTAACCGGTCATCTCGCAGTTGATGTCGAGGTCGTTGATGTACCCGTTGCACACGGCCTCGACCCACGCCTGGTGGTCGGAGTCCGTGTTGGTGCTGATCGTCAGGACGTAGTCGTCCGGCAGCGGGTCTTCCTCGTTGGCCTCGTCCCAGAGCTTCTTGGCCTCTTCCGCGTTGTACGTGGTGACCTCGTTGCCCGGGATCTCACCGGTCCAGCCGTTGATGACCGGCGACGTGAAGTCGGTGGCCGGGATGCGGGTGCCCGCGAAGATCGTCTCCGTGATCTGCTCACGGTTGATCGCCATGGAGAGGGCCTGACGGCGCTTGAGGCCGGCGTCGCCCTGGAACTCGGGGAGCCACTCGGGCACGGTCAGGGCCGCGAAGCTGGCCGACGGCTCGCTGATGGCGCCGTCACCCAGGTCCTCCTCGAAGGTGCTCATCGCCGAGGTCGGGACGTTCTCGAGGATGTCGAGGTTCCCGCCCTGCAGGTCGGCGTACGAGGTGTTCTCGTCGGTGTAGACGATGAAGTCGAGGCCACCGTTCTGGGCCTTGCGCGGGCCGTTGTAGGCCTCGTTCGGGACCAGCTTGATCTCGGACTCGTGCTCCCAGCTCTCCAGCACGTACGGACCGTTGGTGACCGGCTTCTCGCCGAACGCCGCGGTGTCGTCGTAGTACGCGTCGGGCAGCGGGAAGTACGCCGAGTAGCCCAGGCGGATCGGGAAGTCGGACTCCGGCTGGCCCAGCGTGACCGTGAACTCGGTGTCGCTGACGACCTCGAGGCCCGACAGCGTCTCCGCGGTCGGCTCCTCGGCCATGCCGGAGACGTTGCCCTCCTCGTCGAACTCAGGAACGCCCTGCGTCTCGGCGAAGCCCTCGATGGGGTCGAAGAACCCGGCGCCCTTGGCGCCGTTGGGGCCGTAGGCCGCCCAGTTCCACGCGTCCACGAAGTTGGCCGCCGTGACCGGCGTGCCGTCGGACCACTCCCAGCCGTCCTGGATGGTGATGTTCCAGGTCTGGTTGTCGTCCGACTCGATCGACTCGGCGATCTCGTTGTGCACGACGCCCTCGGCGTCGTAGTAGACGAGGCCCGAGTAGAGCTGCTGGACGACGAGTCCACCCTCGGTCTCGTTGGTCATCGACCCGACGAGCGGGTTCTGGGGCTCGCCGTTGCTGATCGTCACGATCCCGGTGCTGGCGCCGTCGCCGGTCGCTTCGTCGCCGCTGTTGCCACCGCCACAAGCGGTCAGCACGAGCGACGAGGCGAGCGCGAACGCGCCCAGCCCCACAAGTCGCTTACGAGGTGTCACGTGTCCTCCTGGGTAGCAGTACACCCCGGCACGGCGGATGCCGTCCGGAGCGATGCGGACGCTTCGTTGCGCCCCGTGGTATCACGGAATAACGTAACCGCTCCCTGGACGTGCCGATGACCACCACCCGAGAAACTCCACCGAGTTGTGACCATCTCGGTATACACGGGTAACACCGAGTAACAGTTCTGACCAGGTGGTTCTCACGGCCGTAACACGGGTGCCGTGAGGGCTCGGAGCAGGAAATTCACCCGTTGCCCGAGGCGATGACCTCTCCGACCAGGCCTTGCGCCCGAGGCGCTCCGCGCGGCCGGCACGGGACGAACCGGCCCGACGCGGGACGAAGCGGTGCTCGGCCGTCCGCGAGACGACCGAGGACCGCCTCGGTCTGTCAGCGCTCGTAGCCGGCCGTGGTGCTGCCGCCCACGATCGGGTGACTGATCCTCGGTTCGATCCGGAACATGTGGTCCGTGCGGTTGTTGTTGAACACGCGGTTCACGGTGTAGGTGCTGCAGTCGCCGCTGCGGAACGAGCGGAAGCGCCAGTCCTTGGCCCAGCCCGTGCCGTTGTCGGTGATCATCGGGGAGATCGCCGCCCCGGCGTGCCCGCGGTCGTAGGTCGTCGAGAAGCAGATCTTGAAGGTGGTCAGCTTCACCGAGCGCCTCGTGTGCTGGGTGAAGGTCGGGATGACCGAGACCGTCACCTTGTAGTCGGTGGCCGTGACGTAGCTCGTGGTGGTCCAGATCGACGTGTGGCTGCCCACCTTCTTGAGGACGACCAAGGCCGCCGACGCGGGCTGGGCCGCCCCCATGAAGGCGAGCACCGCGAGGGCTGCCGCCAGGAACACTCGCAGGTGTCGTCGCATGTTCGGCCGGGCGGTAGGAGTGCTTGCCATGGCGTTTCTCCTTGCGTGGGTGGAAAGGATCCAGCAACCGCACGACAAGTGTCAGGGGGTGAAACCTGGTCCGCCAGGCGAGGACCGGACGTGGCCGCTAGGACGCCTGGGCGGCGACCTGTCCGTCACGCAGCTCCACCACGCGGTCCGCGCGCGCCATCAGCTCGGGGTCGTGGGTGGAGACGACGGCGGCCACGCCGCGCTCGTGCACCACCCGGGCCAGCAGGTCCATCACCACGGCCGCCGTGCCCGAGTCGAGCTGCCCGGTGGGCTCGTCCGCGAGCAGCACCTCCGGGTCGGCCACGAGCGCGCGGGCGATGCCCACGCGCTGCTGCTGCCCGCCCGAGAGCTCGTACGGCCGCTGCTTCGCGTGCCCGGTCAGGCCGACGGCGTCCAGCGCCTCCGCCACCCGTCGCGAACGCTCGCCCTGCGGGGTGCGCCGCAGGCGCAGCGGGACCTCGACGTTCTCGGCCGCGGACAGCACGGGCACCAGGCCGAACGACTGGAACACGTAGCCGATCCGGTCGCGCCGGGCCGCGAGCACGGCCTTCTCCCCCAGCGCGGTCAGCTCGGCGTCGCCGAGCCACACGCTGCCCGACGTCGGCCGGTCCAGCCCGCCGAGCAGGTTCAGCAGCGTCGTCTTGCCCGAACCGGACGGGCCGCGCACCACGAGCAGCTCGCCCGCCGCCACCTCCAGGGTCGCGTCCGACAGCGCGTGCACCTCGCCCGCGCCGGTGCCGAACACCCGGGTGAGGCCCTGGGCGCGCAGCACGGTGCGGGCCGGGGTCGTGGTGGTCATCGGTCCTCCTCGGTGGGGGCCTGGGCGGGTTCGGCCAGCGGGTCGTGGTCGGCCGGCGAGCCGGGCCCACCCGGCTCCGCGGCCTGGCCGGGCGCCGCCGGCCACACGCCCACGTGGTCCGGTTCCAGCGCCAGCCGCACGCGGTCGCGCAGGTCGAGCGCGTGCACGAAGTCCTGCGGCAGCTGCAGCCGGCCGACCCGGTCGACCACGGCGAACTCCTCCGCGACGTGCCGCTCGGCGCCGTGCTCGTCGACCTCCGTACGCCGCAGCGTCTCCGTCGACGTGCGGCCGTCGCGGATCTGGACGGTGCGGGCGACGTGCTCGGACACGGTCGGGTCGTGCGTCACGATCAGCGTCGTCACCCCCGTCTCCCGGTTCACGCCCCGCAGCGCCTCCAGCACCTCGACCGAGGTGGTCTCGTCGAGCTCGCCCGTGGGCTCGTCGGCCAGCAGCACACGCGGGTTGTTCGCCACGGCCACCGCGATGGCGGTGCGCTGCTGCTCGCCGCCGGACATCTCGCCGGGCCGCCGCCCGGCCACGTGGCCGACCTCCAGCAGGTCGAGCAGGTCCTCGACGCGACGCGCGCGCTCCCGCCGCGGGAGCGCGCCGGCCAGCTCGAGCGGGAGGCGCACGTTCTCGCTCGCCGTGAGGTAGGGCAGCAGGTTGCGCGACGTCTGCTGCCACACGAAGCCGACCGTGGCGCGCTGGTACCGCACGCGCTCGGCGTGGCTCATCGTCAGCAGGTCGGTGCCCGCCACCACCGCGGACCCGCCGGTCGGCGTGTCCAGGCCCGACAGGATGGTCAGCAGCGTGGACTTGCCCGACCCGGACGCGCCCACGACGGCGACGATCTCCCCCGGCTCGACCGTCAGCGTGAGGCCCTGCAGCGCCTGCACCTCCACGCCGTCGGTGGCGAAGATGCGCACCAGGTCGGCGCAGCGGATCTCCCCGCCGCCCCCCGGGCCGGCCGCGGGCGGCGCGCCGCCGTCCGTCAGCTCGATGGTCGTGCTCATCGGATCTCCCTCATGTCAGTCGTTGCTCCCCATCCGGAGCTGGGCGGCCACCTCGCCGCGGCGGCTCAGCGCCGCCGCCACACCGACCGCGGCCAGCACCACCACGACGAACCCGGCGGCGGCCGCGCCCAGCAGCAGCGGGTCGTACCTCGCGTCGGGCTGGGTGGGGCCGCCGGTCAGCGCGGTGACGTCCACGGCGGCCAGCACCAGCTCCGGCACCACCACGCCGAGCACGGCGCCCACCACGAGCGCTACCACCGCCCAGGGTCCGATCTCCCAGCCGACCAGCCCGCGGCCGAGCCGGGGCGAGAGGCCGAGGGTCTGCAGCACGGCCAGCAGCCGGGCCCGCGCGGGGGCGGCGAGCATCAGCGTCATCACCACGGCCCCCGCGCAGAGCAGCCCCGCGAGGAGCACGGCCAGCACGAACGCGATGGCCAGCCCGCCGGAGACGGGCGCCGCGAGGACGGCGTCGGCCTCCTGGTCCGGGTCCTCCACGACCGACGACGGCAGCAGCCGCGAGATCTCGGCCGTCACGGCGGCGCGGTCGGCGTCGTCGGTCAGGCCCACGAGCGCGAGGCGCGCGTAGCTGACGTCGCCCGTGGCCTCGGCGAGGCGGTCGGCGTCCGCCAGCACGAGCGAGCGGCCCGCCGGCAGGCCCGGCAGCTCGTCGACCACGTCGACGATCCGGACGGGCACGTTCCCCTCCTGCGTCGTGAGGGTGACCCCGGTGGTGCCCGGTCCGACGCCGGGGCCCGCCGCGCCGGGGGTGAGGAGCACGGGCAGCGCCCCGTCGCCGTCCGCACCGTCCGTCCCGGCCAGCCCGTCCAGCGTCTCGGGGGCGCCCTCGACGTCCTGCTGCGCCACCACCAGCTCCGCCGCGTCCACCGTCCACACCTCGACCCGGGGCGAGGAACCCGCGCCCTGGAGCAGGCCGTCGCCGACGTCGCCCACCGGCGACACGGCGGCGACGCCGTCGAACGCGGCGAGCTGCTCCGCCACCGGCTCGTCGACGACCGGCCCGGAAACACGCAGGTCAGCGCCGGTCGCGCGCCAGGCCTCGCGGACCACGCCGCCGGAGACCGTGGAGTACAGCACCGCCGAGGTCGCCGCGACGGCCACCGCGAGCACGAGCGCGACCGCCGGGACGGGGCCGCCGGCCGGGTCGCGCGTGGCGCGCGCGGCGCCGAGGAACGGGACCAGGTCGCGCCGCGGTGCGAGCGCCCGTTCGGCCGCGAGCGCGAGCCAGGGATAGGCACGGACGGCGAGCAGCGTGAGCGCCAGGGAGACCAGCAGGGGCGCCGCGGCGACGAGCGGGTCGACGCCGGCCCCGGCGCCCGAGCCCGAGCCGGCCACGACCCCGCGCGAGAGCAGCAGCCAGGCGGCGAGCGCGGCGCCCGCGACGACGAGCACCTCCAGCACCCAGCGCACCCGGCTGCGCGAGCGCGGCGCGAGGTCGGCCCGCGTGGGACGCAGGCCGGCGGGAGACGTGGCGAGCGCGAGAGCCACCGCCGGGGCGAGGCCCGCGGCCACCGCGAGCAGGACCTGGGCGACGGTGACGGGGGCGTCGACGCCGACGGCGGCCGAGAGCACGAGACCCGCCGCGAACCCGGCGGCCGCCGAGCCGAGCCCGACGGCGAGTCCCTCGCCACCCATGAGCAGGCGCACCTGGGTGCCGGACGCGCCACGCGCGCGCAGCAGGGCGAGCGCGGACCGCCGCCGGTCGACGACGAGCCGCGCCCCCAGCGCCAGCACGGCGACGGTGGCGCCGAGCGGACCGACGGCGAGGACGGCGACGATCGCGTCGACCCCGGTGCGCTGCGCGAGCAGGCTCTCCAGGATCTCGGTGAGCCGGCTGGTGGGCCGCAGCTGGAGCGGCGTGGGGTCGTCGGGGCCGGCCGGGACGAGGAACGTCCTCGCCGACTGGCCGTTCATCTGGGCCAGCAGCACGGGCACGTCGGCGGCGGTCAGGCCGTCGGTGCTCACCGGGTACCAGACTCGGGTCTCGGCCACGCCCAGGGTCAGCGGCGTGATCATGGCCGGGTCCACGTACGCGGTCGCGGTGCCGAGCAGGCCGCGGTTCGGGTCGGCGATCACCGAGGCCCTGGCCCCCAGGGCGTGGTGCAGCCAGTAGTCGGCGTCGGGGTCGCCGGTCTCGAAGATCCCGGTCACGACGAGGGACGGGTACCGGCCGGCCAGGGCGATCACGCCGGAGCCGGACAGGTTGTCGTACCGGCCGCCGAGCTCCCACCCGTAGGTCTCGGCGACGGCGCGCGACACGGCGACCTCGAACGCCGGCGCCCGCTCCGTGGGCTGGCTGATCGACTGCTCGTCCCCCACGAACACGGGCCCCGCGGTCGCGGTGGGCCAGCGCCCCTCGACCAGTTCGGCGTGCTCGGCCAGGTCCGGGGCCGTACGGAGGAAGACCTTGGCCTCGGCCAGGTCGGAGCTGCGTTCCGGGGCGGTGTACGCGGGTTCGGTCGAGGTCACGTGGAAGAGCGGAGCGCCCATCACCGAGCGCAGCGGGTCGGGGGTCTCGGCGCGCACGGCGTCCAGGTTCTCGACGAACGGCGTCCAGTCCGGCTCCTCCGGCACGCCGCTCCCGATGCTGCCCGGGTCGTAGAAGCCTCCCGTCGGCGCCTGGCCGGGGATCGAGCCCGCCACCGAGATCACGTCCCGGGCCGGGCCCGAGGCCGTCGCGGTCTCGTAGACGACCTGGTCCGCGTGCATGGTCGCGACGGCGCGCGGCGCCGTCGACAGCACCCCGGCAGCGAGGAACGCGACCACGCCCAGCGCGGCCGTCGCACCCCAGGAGGTGCGCAGCTGTCGCCGCGCGAGCAGGCCGAGCCCGGACAGTGCGCCCATCAGCGGACCTCCTCGCGGTAGGTGGTGTCGCGGGCCTGCGCGGTGACGCGCCCGCCCACACCGACCGCGACCAGGACCAGCCCGGCCACGGTGGCGGCGAGCACCAGGCCGGTGCCCCCGGTCGCGAGGAGGAACCGCGCGGGCGGCGCCGCGTCGATCCCGGTCAGGGTCGCGGCGGCCAGGCCGCCCGCGACCAGCCGGGCCACGGCCCAGCCGGCGACCGCGCCGACGGCGAGCGCCACGATCCCGACGGTGACGAGCTCCGCGGCCCGCGTCCGGCCCTGTGCCGCCGGGCCGAGCCCCACGGCGCGCAGGACGATGACCTCGCCGCGCCGTTCCCGGAGGGTGGCCACCGCGACGGCCAGCACGCCCGCCAGCGCGAGCACGGCCGCCCCGGCCGCGGCGAGCCAGAACGAGACGCGCACCGGCACCGACGTGTCGGTGGAGCCGTAGCCCGGTGTCGTCACGGTCGGCCGTTCCCGGCTGCTGCGGCCGGCGGCCTCCGCGGCGTCCGTCGCCTGCTGGGCGAGAGAAGCCACGGTCCCTGCCGGCGCGGCGGCGCCGGGCGGCCCGGCCGCGAGCCACACCTCGTTCGTGAGCGCGGGGTCGTTCACGTCGCGCACGAGCACGGCGGCGAGCGCCGCGCGGTCCACCAGGACGGCGTACGGTTCGAGCGCCCCGGGCACGGTGCCGGACGACGCCACGACCTCCACGGGGAGGCGCGTCGCGCCGAGGGTGAGCTCGAAGACGTCGCCCGTGGCGACGCCGAGCGACTCGACCAGCGAGGACGAGGCCAGGAGCGGGACGGGGCCGGCGTCCGGGGTGGTCAGGAGACGCAGCCGGTTCGCGCCCGAGACGCCGTCGCCGAGGGCCATGCTGAACGCGGCCTCCCCCTGGGTCAGCTCCAGGCCCGTCGGGCCGTCGAAGGTCGCGGACGGCGTCCACACCGGCTGGTCGACGCGCAGCCCGCCCGCCGTGATGCCGTCGACGGCGAGCGTCACCTCCGCGATCGACCACCCGGGTCGGGTGTCCACGTCCAGTGCCGCGATCCGCCACGTCTGGCCCGGTGGCGGCGCGGGGACCTCGCCCCTCAGCTCCTGCGCGACCTCGTGCTCGCCGAGGGTGCCGTCGCCGCCGTCACCCTCCGTGAGCCGCCCGAGGTCGACGGTGGCCAGGGTCCCGTCGGTGGCGGCGAGCACGAACGACAGATCGAGCTGGTGCCGCGGCGCCCAGCCCACCAGGTCCGTCTCGACGGTCTCGTGGATCCGGCCGCGCACGGTGACGCCGATGTCGCGGGCGTCGCCGACCAGGGTGGGGGCGCCGGCGAAGGCGTCGTTCGCGAGGTCGTCGGCCAGCGCCGCGGTGTCGAGCACCTCCTCCAGCGCGCGCACCACGTTCGGCACGGCGGCGGCGGGCAGCGCCAGCATCGCGACCGGCAGGCCGTCGGAGTAGGCCGTCCCGGACAGCACGGGCGCCGCGGCGCGGGCGGTGCCGCCCGGACCCGTCATGCCCGGGAGGAACGGCGCCGGGTCGAGGCGCCCGCTCTCGGGTGCCGTGACGCGCACGTCGGCGCCGTTGGCGAGCACGTCGACGTCGGCGCGCAGGCGCTCCGCGGTACCCGTGTAGCCGCCGGCCAGGGTCGCGGCCCCGCCCGCGAGCACGAGCAGGACCACGGGCACCACGTAGACGACGATCCGGCGCGCCACCTGCCGCGCGGCCAGCGGCCCGACGACGCCGCGCGACCGTCCGGCCAGCCCCGACCACAACCGTGTGGCCGGGCCGAGCACCGCCATGGCCGCCACGGCGAGCGCCGCCAGCGCGAGCGCGGGTGCGGCGGCGGCGGCCGGGTCGGTGCGCAGGCCGCCGGGCGTGGACACGAGCGGCGACCCGTAGCGCAGCAGCTGGGTCACGCTGACCGCGGCGGCGGCCACGGTCAGCACCACGGTGCCGAGCGCCGCGACCTGACGTACGCGTCCCGAGCGGTCGGTCACCTGGCGCCGCACCGCTGCCTGCACCTGCAGCGCCGCCACCAGGACGAGCGTCGCGGTCGCCGCCACCGCTACCGCGAGGGCCACGGCCAGGGGCGTCCCGACGGAGACCGCCGCGCCCGCCTCGGAGCCGACGACCGCGCGCAGGGCCGCCCAGGCGGCGACCCCGCCCGCCGCCGCCGCGGTCAGCGCGAGCAGCGCGCCCTCCACCGCGGCCGCGGCCGTCACGGTGCCGGGCGCGGCACCGCGGGAGACCAGGAGCGCGACCTCCCCCTCCCGGGTGGCCGCCAGCAGCCGGGCCACCTGGACCAGCGCGACGAGGCCGACGAGGGCCAGCAGGCACAACGGGACGAGCGCGACGCCGTCCGCGGCACGCAGCCCGGCCCCCAGGTCGGCCGCGATCACGTCGAGCGTCCCGGTGACGGTCAGCCCGCGGGGCGCGACGTCCGTGTCCTCGCCGAGGATGCGGTCGACCTCGGACGTCAGCGCCGCCAGGGCGGGCAGGTCCTCGGGGGTGAGCGCGGCGCCGTCGGGCACCACCGTCCAGCGCGCGAACGGGTCCGTGTCCAGCCCGGCGACCACCTCCTCGCTCACCACGACGGGACCGGGGTACGCGCCGTCCGACCCGGTGAGCACGCTCGGGTCGCCGAGCCAGCCCGCGTCGTCGGGCGCGGTGACGCGCCAGGTCGCGGTGATCGTGACCGCCGTACCGGTGCCCGCGGGGTCCTCGGGGTCGACGCCGATCCGGACCCGGTCGCCGACCGCCAGCCCGGCGGCCTCCGCGGCGTCGGCCTGGACCGCCGCCTCGTCCGCGGCGGCCGGCCAGGCGCCGTCGACCAGGGTGACGCCGCTCGCCCCCGCGCCCGACAGGGCCTCCTGCCGCGAGGGCGCCGGCAGGAGCGCCACCGACCAGCGGCCGAGGTCGTGCCCGTCGGCGTCCGTCGTGTACTGCGCCTCGGTCCGCACGTCGTAGGTGACCCGGTGCGGCACGCCGTCGAGCAGGTCCGCGAGCACCTCCTGCACGCGCGCGTCCTGGGCGTCGGCCTCGGCACCGTCCGCGAGACGGGTGGCGAGCTGCAGCGCCCGCCCCGAGGGCTCGGCCGCGGCCAGCCCGTCGCGTGCTCCCGCCGTCGCCGCGGCCTGCGTCCAGCCGACCGTCACGCCCAGGGCGCCGGTCAGCACGGCCACCAGCAGCCAGACGAGCGCGAGCAGCCCACGGTGCGCCGTGGACCGGCGGGCAAGGAGGGTGGCTCGACTCACGGGGCCAAGGTAGCCCGGCCCTGTGACACGCACGACGAAACTAGGGGCGCCCCGGGCAACGATCCGGTCACGCCGCTCAGCCGGCGCGCTCGCCCTCCAGCGCTCCGCCCGCGGCGCGCCATCCCAGGAGGCCGCGCGCGAGGCTCACCGCGTCGAACCCGAGCTCGGTCAGCAGGTTGGCCGCGCCCCGGGAGAGCAGACCACCCGTGCAGAAGGCGATCAGCACCCGGTCGTCGGGCAGCTCGTCGGCCCGCGCCTCCAGCTCGGTCAGCGGCAGGTGCAGCGCCCCCGGGACGCGGTGGTCGCGCCACTCGCGCTCCCGGCGCACGTCGACCACGAGGGCACCTTCGCCGACGAGCCGCATCGCCTCGGCGGCGCTCACCTCCGGCGGCCGCCGGACGTAGTGGCGGATGCTCATCGCCGCGCCTCCCGCCGCACGTTGACCAGGGTGAAGACGCCGCCGAGCACCGGGACGAGCGCCAGGAGCCGCGTTCGGGGCAGGAGCCCCTCCCCGAGCAGCGCCGTGACCGCCACCGCGAGATAGAGCGCGCCGTGCGCCGGGCCGAGCGCCGACGCGACGCCGTCGACGTGCACCGTGGCGAGGTTGCCGAGCAGGAGCACGATGCTCACGAGCTCCAGCACCGAGAGCACCTCCAGCGTGCGCAGCAGCGGCCTCATACCGACCCCGGCCGCACGACCATGAGCACGACGACGGCGGCCCACAGCAGGTTGAACACACCGGTCAGCAGGGTGAGGGCACGCAGCCGGGCGGCGTCGCCCGGCGCGTCGAGGGCCGCGCGCTGGCCCGGCGCGATCCGCAGCGCGAGCAGGCCGCCCGCGACGGCGGTGAGCACCATCGCCACGACCACCCAGATCTCGCCGAGGCGTCCCTGGACGGCCGCGAGCACGAGGCCGATCACGGGTACGACGAGGGCCAGCACGCCGTAGACCCGGGTCACGCCGTGCAGCATCCGCGCCACCGAGGCACTGCGCCCGGACCGGGCATCCGGCTCCGCGGGGTCTCCGGCCGGGCCCGCGGCGGGATCGGCCGCGCCGGCCGACAGCGGCGCGAAACGCGGGAACAGGCTGGTGGTCACCGCCACCGGGCCGACGAACAGGATGCCCGCGAGCACGTGCGCGGACAGCAGCAGATTCTCCATACCTTCAGCCTAACTGAAGGATGGCCATGCTTCAGACCACCTGAAGGTTGGCGCGGCCCCGGAACGGACCAGCCGTTCCGTTTCGCCGGCCCCGCGTCACCGGCCCCGCGTCACCGGCTCCGCGCCATGTGCTCCTCGATCTGCCGCCGCAGCGCCTCGGTGAGCACGGGGTACTCCTCGGCGAACCGGGCGTCGAGTACGGCGACCCGCTCCGCCGCCTGGCTCAGCAGCCGCTCGCCGGCCGCGGTCACCCGAAGGCGCGACGCGGCGCCCGCGCGCGCCGTGGTGTCCTCGACCAGGCCGTCCGCCGCGAACGCGGCCACGGCGGTGTGCGCGCTCTGCACAGTGATGCGCGAGCGGCGGGCCAGCTCGCTGAACGAGACCCCCGGCGTGGCGCGGATGTGTCCCAGCAGGCCGTACTTGCGGGTCGTGAGGCCGAGCGGCTTGAGCGCGTCCGCGAACGCGGCGTCCCAGACCCGGCCGATCGTCAGCAGGGCGATCGTCGGGCTGAACGGCGGTTTCTCGGGCATGGCAGCAGGCTATCCGGGGCGGCCGCCGTCGGCGTCCGGCAGCCCGGACATGACGCAGACCCCCTCGCCGTGGTGGGCCGGACGGCTCCACCAGGCCAGGGGGCCTCGTGACATCAGGACGGCGACGTCGCCGTCGTCGTACGTGCTAGCGCTGGTTCGCGGGGACGTACGGGCGCTCGGTGGCGCCGGTGTAGACCTGGCGCGGGCGCCCGATCTTGGTCTGCGGGTCCTTGATCATCTCGCGCCACTGGGCGATCCAGCCGGGCATCCGGCCCAGCGCGAACAGCGGCGTGAACATCGCCGGCTCGAAGCCCATGGCCTTGTAGATGAGGCCCGTGTAGAAGTCGACGTTCGGGTAGAGCTTGCGCTCCACGAAGTAGTCGTCCGAGAGGGCGATCTCCTCCAGCCCGCGCGCGATGTCGAGCAGCTCGTCCTTGGCGCCGAGCTTGTCGAGCACCTCGTCCGCCGACTTCTTCACGATCGCGGCCCGCGGGTCGTAGGACTTGTACACGCGGTGGCCGAAGCCCATCAGGCGCACGCCGTCCTGCTTGTTCTTGACCTTCTCCATGAAGGTCTCGACGGTCTCGCCACCCGAGCGGATCTTCTCCAGCATGGTCAGCACGGCCTCGTTGGCCCCGCCGTGCGCCGGGCCCGAGAGCGCGTTCACGCCCGCGGCCACCGAGGCGTACAGGGTCGCGTTGGACGAGCCGACCACTCGCACCGTGGACGTGGAGCAGTTCTGCTCGTGGTCCGCGTGCAGCACGAGCAGCTTCTCCAGCGCGTCCACGATCACCGGGTCGGCCTCGTAGGCCTCGTACGGCGTCGCGAACGTCATGCGCAGGAAGTCCTCGACGTAGCCGCGCGAGTAGTCCGGGTACAGCAGGGGCTCGCCCACGCGGCGCCGGTGCAGGTAGGACGTGATGGTGCGCGTCTTGGCGAGCAGCAGCACGGTGGCCAGGTCGACCTGCTCGTCGTCCGCCGGGTCGAGCGACTCCGGGTAGAACGTGGACAGCGCGTTCACCGCGGAGGCGAGCACCGCCATCGGGTGCGCGTTGCGCGGGAACGTTCCCATGAACGTGCGGAAGTCCTCGTGCACCAGGGTGTGCCGGTTGACGCGCTCGGTGAACGCGTCCAGCTCCGCGGTGCTCGGCAGCTCGCCGTAGATGAGCAGGTAGGCCACCTCGAGGAAGCCGGAGGCCTCGGCGAGCTGGTCGATGGGGTACCCGCGGTAGCGCAGGATGCCGGCGTCGCCGTCGATGTACGTGATCGAGGACTCGCACGACGCCGTGTTCATGAAGCCGGGGTCGACCGTGACCAGACCCGTGTCCTTGAGCAGCGACGACACGACGATGCCGTCGTTGCCCTCGCTGGCAGCGACGACAGGCAGGGTGTGAGTGGTTCCGTCGACGGCGAGCTCGACGCGGCTCGAGCCGTCCAGCGGTGTGGAGGTCATGTCTTCCTTCCTGAGTGGCGCACGAGGGACGCTGCTGTGAAAGAAAGGTGTCGGGACAGCGTCGACCTGGGGCACGACAGTATCGCGCCCTGCTTTAGTTTTTCCAATCCATCGGTCAAGGCTGCGTGATGCGTGTCACAGCATCGGCAATCTGCACGTCAGTCGAGGTCAGCGCCACCCGGGTGTGCGTGCCGTCGCCGTACAGGTGGCCCGGCGCGGTCAGGATGCCCCGGGCCGCGAACCACTCGGCGACCTCCAGGCCCGGCCGCCCGTCCGGCGCCGCCACCCAGAGGTACAGGCCGGCCTCCGACCCGTCGACGACGAACCCTGCCTCGACGACCGCGGCGGCCAGCGCCCGGCGCCGGGCGCCGTAGGCCTCGCGCTGGGCGGCGACGTGCGCGTCGTCCGCCAGGGCCGCCGTCATGGCGGCCTGCACCGGCGCGGGCACGATGAGGCCCAGGTGCTTGCGGGTCTGTGTGAGATCGGCGACCAGGGCGCCGTCGCCCGCAAGGAAGGCGGCGCGGTAGCCCGCGATGCTGGACTGCTTGGAGAGGGAGTAGGCGGCGAGCAGGCCCTCGTGCGACCCGCCGCACACGCGCGGGTCGAGGATCGAGGGCACGCCGCCCGTGCCGGTCGCGGCATCGTAGGGGGAATCCCACACCAGCTCGGCGTAGCACTCGTCGGAGACGACGACGGCGCCGATGGCGCGCGCGGCCTCGACCACGGCGCGCAGGGCTTCGACGCCGAGCACCCGGCCGGTGGGGTTGCCGGGGCTGTTGACCCAGACCATCCTCACGTCGTCCCGGCCGGCCCAGTCGGCGACGTCGTCGGTCGCGAGCGGCGTGGCTCCGGCCGCGCGGATACCCGCGAGGTAGGTGGGGTAGGCCACGGCAGGGTGCACCACCACGTCGCCGGGGCCCAGGTGCAGCAGGGAGGGCAGCAGACCCACGAGCTCCTTGGAGCCGACGGTCGGCACCACCGCCGCCGGGTCGAGACCCGGCACCCCGCGGCGCCGGGCGAACCAGTCGGCGACGGCCCGGCGCAGCGCGGGCGTCCCGGCGGTCATCGGGTAGCCCGGCGCGTTCGACGCGGCCTCGAGCGCCCGCCGCACGACCTCGGGTGTCGGGTCCACGGGCGTACCCATGGAGAGGTCGATCAGGCCGCCCGGGTGGGCCTTCGCCGTCGCCGTGATGCCGTCGATCGAGTCCCAGGCGAAGGGAAGGTCCGAGAGGTCGTGCAGACCCACGTCAGGCCTGGGGCGGAAGGGCCGCGATCATCGGGTCGTCCTTCTCGATGACGCCCATCTTCGCGGCGCCGCCGGGCGAGCCCAGGTCGTCGAAGAACTCCACGTTCGCGCGGTAGTAGTCCTTCCACTCGTCGGGGACGTCGTCCTCGTAGTAGATGGCCTCGACCGGGCAGACCGGCTCGCACGCGCCGCAGTCCACGCACTCGTCCGGGTGGATGTAGAGGGAGCGGCTGCCCTCGTAGATGCAGTCCACGGGACACTCCTCGATGCACGCCCGGTCCTTGACGTCGACGCACGGCTGAGCGATCACGTAGGTCACTTGGAGGGTGTCCTTCCACTTCCGGACGGAGGATCATGCACGATGCCGACCGCGGTACGACCCGGCGGGGCGATCCTAGTATCTCTCGGGATGCCCCCTGATCCCCACCGGTCTCACGCAGCGGAAGGAGAACGGACGTGACATTCGCTACACCGGCCGCGCCCGGCGGGTGGCGAGACCTGCGCCCCGGCACCCGCGTGGTGGTGCGGCGCCGGCTCGCGCCGTCCGGCCCCGTGCGGTCCGACGGCGGCACGGCTCACCGCTGGACGGACCTCATCGGCTTCGTCGTCGGGGTGTCCGACGCCGGGCTGCGGCTGCGCACCGACCCGGCCCCGGGCCGTGGCGAGCCGCAGGAGGTCGACGTGGCGGCCGCCGACATCGAGGCCGCCAAGCCGATCCCCCCGAGGCCCGTCAGGCGTTCCGGTCCACCCAGATGACACCGGTCGGGCACATGCTCACGGCCTCCTGCACCGCGAAGTCGTGCTCGGCGGACGGCCGCTCGTCGAGCAGCACGACGATGCCCTCCTCGTCCTGGTCGAACACGTCGGGTGCGAGCAGGACGCACTGGCCGGCGCCACAGCAGGCGTCGCGGTCCACGTTGATCTTCATGGGGGTCACTCTCCCCACTTGACGGGCAGTTCGTCGAATCCGGCCACGAGGAGACCCTCCTTGCGCGGCACCGACTCGATAGGCACCGCCAGCTCCAGGCTCGGCACCTTGCGCACCAGGGCGGCGAGCACGATCTGCAGCTCGGTGCGCGCCAGCGACTGGCCGAGGCACGAGTACGAGCCCGCGCCGAACGAGAGGTGGGGGTTCGGACGGCGCCCCAGGTCCATCTCGTCCGCGCCCTCGAACGTGCCCTCGTCCCGGTTCGCCGCCGCCAGGCTGCACACCACGGTGGTGCCCGCGGGGACGGTCTCCCCGGCGATCTCGATCTCCTCGTCCACCCAGCGCACCATGCCGAAGCCAGCGTTGGGGTCGAACCGCAGCGACTCCTCGACCGCGCTGCGCACCAGCGAGGGGTCGGCGACGAGCTGCTCCCACCGGGAGCGGTCGCCCAGGAACAGCGCCATCATCTTGGCGATGTGGCTCGCGGTGGTCTCGTGGCCGGCCACGAGCAGGGCCATGCTGGTGCCGATCACGGTCTGCGCCGTCAGCCGCGGGTCGTTCCGGTCCACGAGCGCGATCAGCTCGGAGATCAGGTCCTGGCCCGGCTCGGCCCGCTTGGCCTCGACCAGGGCGGCCATGTACGCACCGAACTCCTGGCGCGCCGCCGAGATCTCCTCCTGCGTGTACCGCGTGGTGCTCAGCGCCGTGTCCGACCAGTACGGGAACCGCTCCCGCTCGTCCTCCGGCACGCCCAGCAGCTCGCAGATCGCCCAGACGGGCAGCGGGAACGCGACGGACGGGACCAGGTCCGCGCTCGCGCCGGCGGCCAGCATGTCGTCGATGAGCTGCTCGGCCTTCGCCTCGATGCCGGGAGCCATCGCCTGCACCCGCTTGGCGGTGAACGTCGCGTTGACGAGCCGCCGCCAGGCCTGGTGCTGCTCCTCGTTGGCCATGACCCCGGTCGGGTCGTTGCTGAACGTGCCGCCGTCGTCCTGGGAGCCCACGCCCGTGCCGCTCGCCGGGATGACGCGGCCGAACCGGCCGTCGGTCAGCATGGCGCGGACGTCGTCGTACCGGGTCAGCAGGGTGGCCTCGCCACCGCTGGCGAGGCGCACCCTGGCCACGGGGCACTGCTGGCGCAGCTCGGCCCACTCCGGTGGCGGCTCGATGGCACGATCCGACGGGATGGGGTAATCGAGCAGGTCAGACATCTTGTCCTCCGGTTGGCTGAGGGGGTGGGTCCCGCCCATCCAATACCGGTCCGGGTGATTCGGACAAGGGTGTCCGGTTTCAGGCGTTGGCGACCAGGCCCAGCTCCGCCACGCTCGCCAGGTGCTGGTGACGCGGCACGATCCGGACGGTGTAGCCGAACGGCCCGGACGTGTCCAGGCCCACCTCACCGCCGAACGCGTGCCGACCCGCCTCGTAGGACTCCACCAGCGCGAGGGACTCGGCGGTGAACTCGTCGATGACGTCGGCCTCGGTGACCCGCCCGTGCACCACCTGCACGTCCACGTCGTCCGGTGACAGCGGGCCGAGCGAGACGTAGGCGCGCACCGTCAGCCGGTCCCCGACCCGCACCGCCTCGCCGATGCCCGCCGACTCGACATGGTCCACGCGCACCTGCGGCCACGAGCCGCGCACGTGGGCCTTCCAGCCCGCGAGGTCCTTCGCCGCGGCGTACCCGTCGGCGACGAGCAGGCGCCCGGCCCGCGCCGCGGGGGCGTACAGCCCGTGCACGTACTCCGAGACCATCCGCGTGGCCTGCACCTTGGGGCCGAGCGTGGCCAGCGTGTGCCGCACCAGCTCCAGCCAGCGGCTCGGCACGCCGTCCGCGGACCGGTTGTAGAAGGCGGGCGCCACCTGGGACTCCACCAGGTCGTAGAGCGCTGCGGCCTCCAGGTCGTCGCGGCGGTCGGCGTCCTCGACGCCGTCGGCCGTGGGGATGCCCCAGCCGTTCTCGCCGTCGTACCACTCGGCCCACCAGCCGTCCTCGATCGAGAGGTTCAGGCCGCCGTTGAGCGCGCTCTTCATCCCGGAGGTGCCGGACGCCTCCAGGGGCCGCAGCGGGTTGTTCAGCCACACGTCGCAGCCCGGGTACAGCGACTGCGCCATGCCGATGTCGTAGTTCGGCAGGAACACGATGCGGTGCCGCACCTCGGGGTCGTCGGCGAACCGGACGAGCTGCTGGATGAGCCGCTTGCCGGAGTCGTCGGCGGGGTGCGACTTGCCGGCCACGATGAGCTGCACCGGCCGCTCGGGGTGCAGCAGGAGCGCCTTGAGCCGCTCCTGGTCGCGCAGCATGAGCGTGAGCCGCTTGTAGGTGGGCACGCGCCGCGCGAAGCCGATGGTGAGCACGTCGGGCGACAGCACGTCGTCCACCCAGCCGAGCTCCGCCGGGGACGCCCCGCGCTCGCGCCAGGACTTGCGCACCCGACGCCGGGCCTCGGCCACCAGCTCGCCGCGCATCTCGCCGCGCAGGGCCCACAGCTCGGCGTCCGACACCTTGCTGGGGTCCAGCCAGCCGGACGACGCCTCGGGCGCAGTGATCTCGTCCAGGCCCATGCGCTCGGCCTCCACGGCGGCCAGCCGCGGCGCCACCCAGGTGGGCGAGTGCACGCCGTTGGTGACCGACGTGATCGGCACCTCGCGCGAGTCGAACCCGGGCCACAGGCCCTCGAACATCTCGCGGGAGACCTGGCCGTGCAGCAGCGAGACGCCGTTCGCCCGGCCACCGAGCCGCAGTCCCATCACCGCCATGTTGAACACGGTGGGGTCGCCGCCGTCGTAGTCCTCCGCGCCGAGCGCGAGCACGGTCTCCAGCGGCACGCCGGGCATCGCGTTGTCGCCGCCGAAGTAGGCGCTGACCAGCTCCTTCGGGAACCGGTCGATCCCCGCGGGGACCGGGGTGTGGGTGGTGAAGACCGTGGCCGCGCGCACCGCCTCGTGGGCCTCGCCGATGTTCAGGCCGGACCCGACGAGCTCGCGGATGCGCTCCACGCCGAGGAAGCCCGCGTGGCCCTCGTTGGTGTGGTAGACCTCGGGCTCCGGCGCGCCGGTCAGGCGCGACCAGGCGCGCAGCGCGCGCACGCCGCCCACGCCGAGCAGCAGCTCCTGCTGCAGGCGGTGCTCTCCCCCGCCGCCGTACAGGCGGTCGGTCACCTTGCGGGCCGCGTCGTCGTTCTCCGGCACGTTCGAGTCGAGCAGCAGCAGCGGCACCCGGCCGACGGCGGCGACCCACACGTGCGCGTGCAGCGTGCGCCCGCCGGGCAGGGCCAGCGAGATGACGGCGGGCGTGCCGTCCTCCTCGCGCAGGACCGCGAGCGGCAGGCCGTCCGGGTCGAGCAGCGGGTAGGTCTCCACCTGCCAGGCGTCCCGCGTCAGGGACTGCCGGAAGTAGCCGGCGCCGTACAGCAGGCCCACGCCCACGATGGGCACGCCCATGTCGGACGCGCTCTTGAGGTGGTCGCCCGCCAGGATGCCGAGGCCGCCCGAGTACTGCGGCAGCACCGAGGTGATGCCGAACTCCGGCGAGAAGTAGGCGATCGCGTGCGGCAGCTCGCCGCCCGAGGTCGTGGTCTGGCCCTGGTACCACTGCGGGTCCCGCAGGTAGCGGTGCAGGTCGTCGGACGCCGCCCGCACGCGGCCCGTGAACTCCGCGTCGGCCGCGAGCGCCGCGAGGCGGTCGGAGCCGAGCGCCGCGAGCAGGGCGACGGGGTCGCCCCGGACGTCGGACCAGAGGTCGGGGTCGATGCTCGCGAACAGCTCGCGCGTCGGCGCGTGCCAGGACCAGCGAAGGTTCTGGGCCAGCTCGTCGAGCGCCGCGAGCTGCTCGGGGAGGACCGTGCGGACGGTGAATCTGCGGATCGCTCTCACCGGCAGAACACTACGCACATGTGGAGGCGAGCACACCTGTTGCCGGGGGCTTCACCGACCCGTCCGACGACGTTCACCGGACCTCGGCGCGCCCCACAGGCGAGTCCCCCGCCAGGCTCGATAGCGTGTTCCGGTGAGCCCGCACACGAGTCCCGGCCGGATCGGCCGCATCCCCGTCCTCGAGGTCGCTCCTGTCGTCGAGGGAGGCCGCTGGCCTGCCAAGGCGGTGGTCGGGGAGGTCGTGCCCGTCGAGGCCACGGTCTTCCGCGAGGGGCACGACGCCGTGTCCGCGACGGCCGTGCTCGTCGCCCCGGACGGGTCGGACCACTCGTGGGCGCCGATGACCGACGTCGCGCCCGGGCTGGACCGCTTCCGCGGCGAGCTGCAGCCCGACGCCGAGGGCGACTGGTCCTTCCGGGTCGAGGCGTGGTCGGACCCGTACGCCACGTGGACGCACGACGCCGGGATCAAGATCGCCGCGGACATCGACACGGAGCTCATGCTCGCCGAGGGGGTGCGCCTCTTCGAGAGGATCTGCCGCCTGGTGCCGGGCGACCAGCTGGTCGCCGACGGCCGGACGGCGCGCGACGCGCGGGTGCTGACGGCGGCCGCCAAGGCCCTGGCCGACGCCCGCCGTCCGGCCCCGGCGCGGTTCGCAGCGGCGACGTCGCCCGAGGTGGTCGAGGCCCTGCGCCGCGCGCCGCTGCGCGAGCTGGTCTCGTCGTCGGACGCCTACCCGCTGCGGGTCTCGCGGCGGCTCGCGCTGGCGGGGTCCTGGTACGAGATGTTCCCGCGGTCCGAGGGTGCGTACCAGAAGAAGGACGGCACGTGGGTCTCGGGCACGTTCGCGACGGCGGCGAAGCGCCTGCCGGGCATCGCGGCGATGGGGTTCGACGTCGTCTACCTGACGCCGGTCTCCCCCATCGGCACCACGTTCCGCAAGGGCCGCAACAACACCCTGGAGGCCGCGCCGGGCGACCCGGGCAGCCCGTACGCGATCGGGTCGCCGGACGGCGGGCACGACGCGATCCATCCGGACCTGGGCACGGAGGCGGACTTCCGGGCCTTCGTCGCCGCCGCGCGGGCGGAAGGGCTGGAGGTGGCGCTCGACATCGCCCTGCAGTGCTCGCCGGACCATCCCTGGGTCACGGAGCACCCGGAGTGGTTCGTGGTGCGCGCGGACGGGTCGATCGCGTACGCGGAGAACCCGCCCAAGAAGTACCAGGACATCTACCCGCTCAGCTTCGACACCGACCCCGACGGCCTGTACGCGGCGGTGCTCGGCGTGATCCGCACGTGGATCGACCGGGGCGTGACGCTGTTCCGCGTGGACAACCCGCACACCAAGCCGCTGGACTTCTGGGAGTGGCTGCTGGCGCAGGTGCACGCGAGCAACCCCGAGGTGATCTTCCTGTCGGAGGCGTTCACCAAGCCCGCGATGATGCAGACGCTGGCCCGCATCGGCTTCCACCAGTCGTACACGTACTTCACCTGGCGCAACACCAAGGAGGAGGTCGAGGAGTACCTGGCCGAGGTGAGCGGGCCGCAGGGCTCGGTGCTCCGCCCGTCGTTCTGGCCCACCACGCACGACATCCTCCCGCCCTACCTCATCGAGGGCGGCGTCCCGGCGTTCGCGGTGCGCGCGGTGCTGGCCGCCACGGGCTCGCCCACGTGGGGCATCTACTCCGGCTACGAGCTGGTGGAGAACACGCCCCGGCCCGGCGTCGAGGAGCAGATCGACAACGAGAAGTACGAGTACCGGCCGCGGGACTGGGCGCGAGCGGACGACTACGGGATCGCCCTGCTGCTGGGCGAGCTGAACGCGATCCGCCGCGCGCACCCGGCCCTGCGGCAGCTCCGCAACCTGACCGTGCACCCCACGACGAACGACCAGGTGGTCGCGTACTCGCGCCGGATCTCGGCCGATCACGCGTCGCGCGCGACAGCGACGCCACCGGGCCGCACCATGAGAGCAGGGGGTAACGATCGGCGTGCCCCGCGGCACGACGACGTGATCGTGGTCGTGCTGAACCTGGACCCCCGGAACGTGCAGGAGTCTGTAGTGCACCTGGATCTCTCCGCCCTCGGCCTCAGCGCCCCCGACGGCGACGACAACGCACCGTTCTACGTGGCGCACGACCTGTTGTCCGGCGAGACCTACGGCTGGGGAGCACATCCCTGGGTGCGGCTCGACCCGCAGGTCCGGGTGGCCCACGTCCTGCAGGTGGGGCCGGCATGACGACGTTCGGGCCGGGTGGCCCCGCCGTCGGGCCGCCCGAGGGATACCCCGCACAGCCGACACCGCCGACCGCTCCGGCGCCGGCGTCGGCCCGGCCGTCCGTGCCCAACCCGCCGTCGGTCCCCGTGCCCGTCCAGGCCCTGCCGCCGCGGCGGCAGCCGCGCCTGGACGCCCGGCGCAAGGGGCTCTCCGACGACCCCGAGTGGTACAAGAAGGCGGTCTTCTACGAGGTCATGATCCGGTCGTTCTCCGACTCGGGTGACGGCGGGTCGGGCGACCTGCGCGGCCTCGTGGAGCGGCTCGACTACCTGGAGTGGCTCGGCGTCGACTGCCTGTGGCTGCCGCCGTTCTTCCCGTCGCCGCTGCGCGACGGCGGGTACGACGTGGCCGACTTCACCGCCGTCTCGCCGCAGTTCGGCACCATCTCGGACTTCAGCGACCTGGTCGCCGCCGCGCACGAGCGCGGCATCCGCGTGGTGATCGACCTGGTCATGAACCACACGAGCGACGCGCACCCGTGGTTCCAGGCGTCCCGCGCCGACCCGAACGGCCCGTACGGCGACTTCTACGTGTGGAGCGACGACGCCTCGCAGTACCAGGACGCGCGCATCATCTTCGTGGACACCGAGACGTCGAACTGGACGTTCGACCCGGTGCGCCGGCAGTACTTCTGGCACCGGTTCTTCAGCCACCAGCCCGACCTCAACTTCGAGAACCCGCGCGTGGTGGAGGCCATGCTCGACGTCGCCCGGTTCTGGCTGCAGCTCGGCGTGGACGGGTTCCGGCTCGACGCCGTGCCGTACCTGTTCGAGGCCGAGGGCACCAACTGCGAGAACCTGCCCGAGACGCACGGGTTCCTGCGCAAGGTGCGGCGCATGATCGACACGGAGTTCCCGGGCCGCATCATGCTGGCGGAGGCGAACCAGTGGCCGGCGGACGTCGTGGAGTACTTCGGCACGGAGGACGACCCCGAGTGCCACATGTGCTTCCACTTCCCCGTGATGCCCCGCATCTTCTACGCGATCCGGGACCAGCGGGCCCGCCAGCTCCTGGAGATCCTCGCGGACACCCCCGCGATCCCCGCGAGCGGGCAGTGGAGCACGTTCCTGCGCAACCACGACGAGCTCACGCTGGAGATGGTCTCGACCGAGGAGCGCGCCAGCATGTACGGCTGGTACGCCCCCGACCCGCGGATGCGGGCGAACGTGGGCATCCGGCGGCGGCTCGCGCCGCTGCTGGACAACGCACGCAAGGAGATCGAGCTGGCCAACGCGCTGCTGCTGTCGATGCCCGGCACGCCGTGCCTCTACTACGGCGACGAGATCGGCATGGGCGACAACATCTGGCTGCCCGACCGCGACGCGGTGCGCACCCCGATGCAGTGGACGCCGGACCGGAACGCGGGCTTCTCCACGGCCGACCCCGGCAAGCTGTACCTGCCGCTCGTGCAGTCGCTGGTGCACCACTACCAGCACACCAACGTCGAGGCGCAGCTCGCGCAGCCGACATCGCTGCTGCACTGGATGCACAACATGCTGGCGTTCCGGCGCCTGCACCCCACGTTCGGGACGGGCGACTTCACGGCGCTCGACTGCAACGACGAGTCGGTCATCGCGTTCACCCGGTCGTCGGCCGAGGAGACGCTGCTGATCGCCGCGAACCTGTCGGCCACGGCGCGCTCGTCCACGATCAAGCTGCCGGGGTACGCCGGCTGGACGCTGACGGACGTCTTCGGCGGCGCCGCGTTCCCGAGCGTCGGCGACGACGGCATCCTGACGATGACGTGGGGCGCACGCGACTTCTACTGGCTGGTGCTGGCCCCGCCCGTGCCGGCCGGGACGAACGGCTCCACGGGAGCGAGCGAACCGGTCGGGCAGGCGCGAGAGGGGTGAGCCCGGCGCGCCCCGTCCACGTCTCCCCAGGAGCCGCGCACCTCCCGCCCGAGGTGCTGCGGCTCCTGGACACGTGGCTGCCCGCGCAGCGCTGGTACCCGGTGCCCGCCGAGGGCGTGACGCACGAGCCATGGCTCACGGTCACGTTCGGCGGGGTGGCCGACGTCGTGGTCGCGCTCCTGCGGCTCGTCGGCCCGGGGCTGGCGGCGGGCGACGAGTCGCTGGTGATCCAGGTCCCGCTGGTCCTGACCCCCACGGCGGAGCCGGAGGCCGACACCGCCGACACCGAGGCGGCCGGACTCATCGGCACCGTCACCACGGCGTCGGGCACCGCGACCGTGCACGACGGCGGGGTGCACCCCGCGGCCTGGCACGCCTACTTCACCGCCGCCCTGCCCGCCGCGTGCGAGCCGGAGGACTGCGCCGAGCTCCGGGGGGCGAGGCGCATCTCCGGCGAGCAGTCGAACACGTCGGTGGTGCTCCCGGCCCTGCCGCACGCGACGGGCCGCGGCGGGATGCTCAAGATCCTGCGGACGGTCGCCCTGGGGCCGCACCCCGACGTCGTGATCCCGGAGGCCCTGACCCGGGCCGGCTGGGACGGCGTGCCCCACTTCCTCGGCGCGGTGGAGCTGCCCGCCCCTGGCGCCGCCGGGACCGCCGGCGACGCGCACGGCGACGACGCCGGGCCGGTGGCCCACCTCGCGGTGCTCTCCGAGCTCGTCCACGAGGCGACCGACGGGTTCGAGCTGGCCTGCGCGTACGCGGCCCGGGACGAGGACTTCGGGGAGCAGGCCGCCGAGCTGGGCGCCATCGTCGCGCACCTGCACGCCGCCCTGCGCGACGCCCTGGGCCCCGGACCGGCACTCGAACCGGCCGGCTTCATGGGCGTGCTGCGCCGCCGGGCCGCCGAGGCCTTCGCCGACGTCCCCGCCCTGGCCCCGCACCGCGCGGGCGTGACCGCCCTGTACGACGCGCTGAGCGCGCGGCTGTCCGCGGTCGTCGAGCGCGGCGACGTCGTGCCGCTGCAACCGATCCACGGCGACCTGCACCTCGGGCAGGCGCTCTGGTCGCCGGACGGCTGGAAGGTCCTCGACTTCGAGGGCGAGCCGCAGCGTCCCGTGTCCGAGCGCACGGCGCCCGACCTGCCGCTGCGCGACGTCGCCGGGCTGCTCCGGTCGCTGGACTACGCCGCCGCCGTCGGGCAGGCGACGGACCCGCACTGGGTGTCCCACGCGCAGATCAGCTTTCTCGAGGGCTACCGGCAGGCCAGCGGCGAGGCGCACGGCGAGACGGTGCGCCCGGTCGATGGCGCGACGTCGACGGGCAGCCCCCTCGACGTCGGCACCGCCGAGCTCCTGCTGCGTTCCCTGACCGTGGACAAGGCGCTGTACGAGGTGGTCTACGAGTTCCGGCACCGCCCCGCGTGGACGCACATCCCGCTCGCCGCCGTGGACCGCGTGCTCAGCTCGTGACCTGGGCATCGGTACGCGCCGGGTACGTGTCGCACGTCACGCGCCCGACGTGGAAAGGTGAACCCATGGCTGACCTGCCCGACGTCGACCTCGAGGTCCTGACCGCTGTCGCGTCCGGAACCCACCACGACCCGCACACCGTGCTCGGCCCGCACCTCCTGGACGGGCCCTGGACCGTGGTGCGCGCCCTGCGCCCGCTCGCCGACGAGGTGGTCGTCGTCACGGCGAGCGCCGAGGTGTCGGCCACGCACCAGGGTGCGGGGGTGTGGGCCGCCGTCGTCCCGGCCGCCGAGGAGGAGGACGGGTCCCGGCACGCCCCCGACTACCGGATCCGGACCCGGTCCGGCACGGAGACCTGGTCGTCGGACGACCCGTACCGGTTCCTGCCCACCCTCGGCGAGGTGGACCTGCACCTGATCGGTGAGGGCCGGCACGAGCAGCTCTGGCAGGTGCTCGGCGCCAACGTCCACCGGTACCCGAGCGCGGCCGGCGACATCGCCGGTGTCGCCTTCGCGGTCTGGGCACCCAACGCGCGCGGCGTGCGGCTGGTGGGCGACCACAACGGCTGGGGCGGCACGCACCCCATGCGGTCGCTCGGCGCCACGGGCGTCTGGGAGCTGTTCGTCCCCGACGTCGGCCCGGGCCTCCGGTACAAGTTCGAGATCCTGGGCGCCGACGGCGTCTGGCGCGCCAAGGCCGACCCCCTCGCCAAGGCGACGGAGCAGCCGCCCGCCACCGCCAGCGTGGTCACCACCTCGGCGCACGAGTGGCAGGACGACGCGTGGCTCGCCGCCCGGTCGTCGACCGACCCGCACTCCGCGCCGCTGAGCGTGTACGAGGTGCACCTGGGCTCGTGGCGTCCCGGCCTCGGCTACCGCGAGCTCGCGGAGCAGCTCACCGACTACGTGGTCGAGCAGGGCTTCACGCACGTGGAGCTGCTGCCCGTCGCGGAGCACCCGTACGGCGGGTCGTGGGGCTACCAGGTCACCAGCTACTACGCGCCGACGTCGCGGTTCGGCTCGCCCGACGACTTCCGGTACCTGGTGGACCGGCTCCACCAGGCCGGCGTCGGCATCGTGCTGGACTGGGTGCCCGCGCACTTCCCGCGCGACGAGTTCGCCCTGGCCCGGTTCGACGGGACCCCCCTCTACGAGCACCCCGACCCCCACCGCGGCGAGCAGCAGGACTGGGGCACGCTCATCTTCGACTTCGGCCGTCGCGAGGTGCGCAACTTCCTGGTCGCCAACGCCACGTACTGGTTCGAGGAGTTCCACGTCGACGCCCTGCGCGTGGACGCCGTCGCCTCGATGCTCTACCTCGACTACTCGCGCAAGGAGGGCGAGTGGTCGCCCAACGTGCACGGCGGGCGGGAGAACCTGGAGGCCATCGCGTTCCTCCAGGAGGCGAACGCGACCGCCTACCGGCGCACGCCCGGCGTGATGATGATCGCCGAGGAGTCCACGGCGTTCCCTCAGGTCACGGGCCCGACGTCGAGCGGGGGCCTGGGCTTCGGCCTGAAGTGGAACATGGGCTGGATGAACGACACCCTGCGCTACCTCGCGGAGGACCCGTACAACCGCCGCTACCACCACGGCGAGCTGACGTTCTCGCTGGTGTACGCGTTCACGGAGCAGTTCGTGCTGCCGATCAGCCACGACGAGGTGGTGCACGGCAAGGGGTCGCTGCTGCGCAAGATGCCCGGCGACCGGTGGCAGCAGCTCGCCGGCGTCCGCTCGTTCCTGGCCTACCAGTGGAGCCATCCCGGCAAGCAGCTGCTGTTCATGGGGTGCGAGTTCGCGCAGGACACGGAGTGGGCGGAGTCCGAGGGCCTGCGCTGGGACCTGCTCGGCGACTCCGGGCACTCCGGCGTGCAGCACCTGGTCCGGGACCTGAACGCGCTCTACCGCGCGACACCCGCGCTGTGGGAGCTCGACTTCGACCCGGCGGGCTTCGAGTGGCTCGAGTCGGACGACGCCGACCACAACGTGCTCGCCTACGTGCGCCGGTCGCGCTCCGGGGACCCGGTGGTCGTGGTCGTGAACTTCGCGGGGGTGCCGCACGAGGGGTACCGCCTGCCGCTGCCGGAGGTGCCGTGGGCGGCCTCGGCCGCTGCAGCCGATGCGAGGGTCGGAGCCGTCGGGACCCTGCCGCCCGCCGAGCCGGTCGAGACGGCGCTGCGGCCGTCGCCGGCCGTGACGGGACCGCTGGTCGACGCCGTCGAGGGCGGCTCCGGACCCGTGTGGCGCGAGGTGCTGAACACCGACGCCACCGTCTACGGCGGCTCGGGCGTGGGCAACATGGGCAGCGTCCGGGCCGAGCCGGTCCCGCACCACGGCCGCGCCTGGTCGGCCGCCATGCGGATCCCGCCCCTGGGCGCCCTCATCCTGATCCCGGAGCAGACAGACTGACCGACCGCACCGACATGGTCGAGTCAGTGGGGTGGTCCGACCACCCCGCTGACTCGGCAAGGCCGGTGCACCGAGTCAGCGGCCGGGTCCGACCACCCCGCTGACTCGGCGATGTCGAGTCGCCGAGTCAGCCGACCGGTCAGTACAGGCTGATCGCCAGCCGCTTGCGGGCCTTGCTCACCCGCGGGTCCGTGGTGCCGGCGATCTCGAAGAGCTCCAGCAGCCGCACCCGGATCTTCTCCTTGCCGTCAGCGTCCGCCTCGGGCAGCAGCTCGAGGAGGCGCGCGAAGGCGTCGTCCACCTTGCCGCCCAGCATGTCCATGTCCGCGACGGCGAGCGCCGCGTCGACGTCGGACGGCGCGGCCGCGGCGGCCTGCCGGACGGCCGTGAGGTCGGCGTCGTGGGTGCGCTGCATGAGGTGCACCTGCGCGAGGCCGGCCGTGGCGTCCGAGTCCTTCGGGTCCTGGCGCAGCGCCTTCTCGTAGGCGGCCGCGGCACCCTCCAGGTCGTCGCGCTCGATCGCGTCGTACGCCTCCTGGTGCAGCGGCGGCAGCGGCGGCTCCACCTCGGGCGCCGGCTCGTCGGTGGCGGGGGCGCCGCCCGGGGCCCGGCCGGTGACGCCGTTCTGCTCGGCGGCGGCCAGCACCTGGTCGAGCACGCCGCGGATCTGCTGCTCGTCGGCCGCACCCTGGAACAGGGGCAGCGGCTGGCCCTGCAGCACGGCGACGACGGTCGGCACGCCCTGCACCTGGAACGCGGCGGCGACCTGCGGGGAGGCCTGCGCATCGACACGGCCCAGCAGGAACCGGCCGCCGTACTCCTGGGCGAGGCGGCCCAGGGTGGCGCCCAGCTCGGCGTTCGCCTGGTCCGTCGGGATCCACAGCAGGATCACGACCGGGTACGTGGCCGAGTCGCGGACGAGCTGCTCGAAGTTCGCCTCGCTGACGTCCACCACGAAGCCCCCGGCTTCGGGTGCGCCACCGGGTTCGCCAGGCGGCGGTGCCTGGGGACGGTTGAGGGCGGACAGGTCGACGGCGCCGCGCACCGCGAACTCGGGCTGCGCGCTCCGGGCGGGGCCGGGCTGAGGGGAGGTACTGCTCATGGGGGCAATCCTAATGAACCACGCGATCGATACCCGTCGACTCCGCTCTCGGCGATCACCGGCTCACTTGTTCGACACCGCGTAGGGCACGCGGTGGAAGCCCAGCAGGCTCACCTGCTCCGCCGAGTCGGCGGGCGGCACGTACAGCGCGACCATGTCGCGGTAGGCGACCTTCATCACCTCGGACTTCTTCGCGTCGCCCCACAGCGCCGCGGCGGACGGCGCGGCCGGCGCCAGCTGCCATCCCTTCTCCGCCTTCAGGGTCTCCTGGCTGAGCAGCGCGGCCAGCACCACGGCACCGCCGTCGGCCGTGCGGACCGCCTTGACCGGGTCCTTCGTCGGCTCGTACCCGACCTCGAAGGTGCCCTTGGCGTCCTTGTCCGCCTTCCTGATCTCCGCGAGCTGGTTCCTGCCGGCATCGCGCAGGGTCTGCCGCAGCTTGTCGTCGCCGAAGTTCGCGGCGTACTTCGACCGCTCGTCGACGTTCAGGACCGACGCGTACTGCGTCACGACCTCCTGCGGCGTCACCTTGAGGCTCGGGTCGTCGGCCGGGACGGTCGGACTGCCCAGCTCGGCCGCCGCGAACTGCGGCATCGTCACCCCCGGTGCCAGGTAGACGAAGCCCCACATCTTGTACTGGTCGCGGGGTGCGGGCTGCTCGAACGCCGCGAGCATCGGCGTGCCCTTGGCCGGCTGTTCCGTGATGACGAAGCTGCTGCGCGGCCAGCCCTGCTCGGAGGGCAGGACGAGCTGCTGCGCCGCCATCGGCATGGCGATCAGGGCCTTGCCGTCGCCGGCCGCGGCGATCCGCAGCTCGGCCCGGCGCAGCTCCAGCGCGGGACCGGTCAGCCGTTCTGCCAGCGCCTCCGCGCCGTCGGTCCCCTTCGCGCCGTCGACGACCCCCGTCACCTGGTCCAGGATCCTGCGCTCCTGGGCCTCGGTGACCACCGCGGCGACGACCGGGGCGTCGGCGACCGGGACGGGGAGCTCGGCCGTGCACCCCGCGAGCAGGAGCGACGTGACGGCGAGCGCCGTGGGCGGCACGAGCCCGGGACGCGGAAAGGGTGGCCTCCGTGAGTTCACGGAGGCCACCCTAGCCATGGCTGACGCGCAGGTCAGCGAAAGATCAGCCGTTCGAGACCGACCACGGCACGTGCTCGTACCCGACCAGGCTGACCTGGTCCTCGGAGTCCTTGGGCGGCACGTACATCGCCACCATGTCCTTGTAGTTGACCTCGACCACGTTCGTCACGTCGGCATCGCCCCAGAGCGCCTGGGTCGTCTTGGTCGGCGGGCCGATCTCGCAGCCCTCCTCCTTGGCGGTGATGGTCTCCTTGCTGATCATCGCCGCCATCACGAGGGCGCCGCCGTCCGCCGTCCGGACCGACTTGACCGGGTCCTTGGTCGGCTCGTACGCGACCTCGAAGGCTCCCTTGCAGTCCTCCTTGTTGATCGCGTCGACCTGCAGCTTGCCGTAGTCCCGGAAGAACTGGCGCAGGTCGTCGTCGGCGAAGTTGCCGGCGTACTTCGAGTCCTTGTCCACCGTGAGCACGGACGCGTACTGCTCCACGGCGGACTGGGGAGTCATCTTCAGGCTCTCGTCGTTCGCCGGGACCGCGGCGCTGCCGAGGTCGGCCTCCGCGAACTGCGGCATCGTGACGCCGGGCAGCAGGCGGACCCAGCCCCACATCTTGTACTGCTCCCGCGCGCTGGACTGGTTGAAGGCCATGAGCACGGGCGTGGTGAGGTCCTTGGGCTGGACCGTGATCGCAAAGCTGGTGCGCGGCCACTCCTGGTCGGAGGGCAGGATCACCTGCTGCATCTCCATCGCCAGGTCCGTCAGCGGTTCCTTGTCCTTGCGGGCGGCGGCGACCTTGAGCTGCGTCTCGCGGATCGCGAGGGCCGGCCCGGACAGGCGCGCGGCGAGCGAGTCGGCGTCGCTGGACTTGGTCACGCCCTCGACCACGCCGGAGACCTTGTCCAGGATCTTGCGCTCCTGCGACTGCGAGACCACGGCAGCCGCGACGGGCGCCTCCGGCTTGGGGACGGGGAGCTCCTCGGCGCATCCGGCCAGCAGACCCGTGGCGAGCAGGGTCGCCACCACGGCCATGGAGCGGGTCGTGGTGCGTCTCATCGATTACCTCCGTCATCGTTCCCCGTGACGCCCCAGGTCTGGCGCCACGCAGCGGCACGGCTGCTCGGGGTCTCCTGCTCGGGTTCGGGCTGCGGCTCGGCGGCCGGGACGGCCGGCATGGCACCGGTCGCCGCACGGCGCTGCGCCTGCTCTCGCATGCGCATCTCGCGCCGGGTCATCGGCTTGCCCGACGCCGCGGTGTCGGCCTCGGCCGGAGCCGGTGCGGCAGGCCGCGCGGGAGCGGGCTGCGTGTGCTCGGGGACGGCGCCGCCGAACTGCGCGGGCGCGGACTGCACAGGCGCTGCCGGGGCGGGCGCGCCAGGACCCTGGCTGCGCCGGCTGCGCCGCATGCCGCGGATGGAGGCCGCGGGGGCGGCGACCGGCGCGGGAGCCGGCGCGGGAGCCGGCGCGGGCTCCGGTGCCGGGACGATCGGGGCCGCGCCGCCGAAGGGAGCGGGCGCACCCCAGGCCTGGGTGCGGTCCTCGGTGGGCTCGGGCGTGCCCGGGTCGGGCCGGCCCGGGCGTGGTGCACCTGGTCGCTGGGTACCCGAGCGCGGCGTGCCCGGCTCGGGGCGTGCGCGGCCCGGACGCTCCGGGGCCGCCGGCGGGAAGACCGCCGTGCCACCGTCGGGCGCGTCCCCGGGCGCTCCGCCCGGTGCGGGCGGGAACCCGCCGCGGGGCTCCTCCGGGTGCTGGTCCGCCTCGCCGCCGTCGACCCCGAAGACCGCGTCACGACGCGGCAGCTCGGGGGACGACTGGCGCGTCCGCACCGCGGACGTCGAACCGCCCTTGCCCTTGCCCTTCTTGCGGCGGGAGCCGAGGAGCATGAAGACGCCGAGGATGAGGACGAAGCCACCGCCCAGCACGCCGGGCCACAGGTACGGCGTGGTGACGGGGCGCGGCCAGGTGAGCTCGAGCGTGGGTGCCTCAGCACCCTTGCCGACGCCCGCTGCCAGCAGCACGACACGGCCGGGCTGCTCGGTCCAGCGCAGGGAGGCCACGCCCTCGCCGCTCGTCTCGGAGATCCACATGTCGGACCCGGCGGGGTCCGGACCGGTGGTCGGCTTCTCAGCCGGGGCCTCCTCCGCCTCCTCGTCGTCCGTGGCGGCGGGGGTGCCCGGCGCGACGCTGAGCGTCTCCCACGAGGAAAGACCGGTCACCGAGTCGTAGGGGTCGCTGCCGACCCAGCCGAGCACGTCGACGTCGGACCCGAGGGCAAGCGTGACCTTCTGTCCCTCGGGGACGGTGGCCCGGACGGTCACCTGGTCGTCGACGAGACCCAGCACGCCGGGATCGGTCACGACCATGGTTCCGTCGCCGCTGGGGGTCGCGGTCGCGACAACAGTGTCGGAATCGCGCAGGACGGTTGCCGTCGCGATCCCGAAACCGATCCCGCCGAGGCCGGCCAGGATCAGGAGAATCGCCAAAAAGCGTTGCACCACCGATTCCCTTCGAATTTATGGGCACGAGCCCGTCGATCAGGTGGATGTTCCAGCATAGGGACCGAACTCAGAGCACTGTCCAATGACGGGTGTGCTTGTGAGGTTCGGCCGGGACTCTCACTCTTCCTTCACCGAGGTCTGCCTGAACCGCCACGGTGGTCAAGGGGTCCCGGACCAGCGGGCAGTATTCCACGCATTGCGTAGATTGCATCCCGCTGCGGAGTATCCACATCCGCAGAAGGCACGTATTCTGGGCGCCGGACGGGCCGATAACCGGCGTCCCAGGGGGGAGCCTGACCCGCGCCTCACCAAGTTCCGACACTGGAGGTCTGCACCGTGTCCGACGAGCGCTCGCTCTTCCCGACTGCCATGCGTGGCTACGACCGCGACCAGGTGCACGCGCACCTGGACCGGCTGAACCACGCGCTCGAAGAAGCACGCCGGCAGGTCGAGGCCTCCGACGGCCGTGCCATGCAGCTCACGCAGGATCTGAACGATGCCAAGCGCAACCTGCGCGAGACCGAGAAGCCGTCGTACGCCGGCCTCGGTTCCCGCATCGAGCTCCTCCTGCGTTCCGCCGAGGACCAGTCGACGGACATCATCAACCAGGCCAACCAGCAGGCCGCGGACATCATGGCACGCGCCAAGCTGTCGGGCGGCCAGGTGCGCTCCCGCGCCGAGTCCGAGGTGGCCGAGATGCTCGCCAGCGCTCGTCGCGAGGCCGAGGAGATCCGCACCACGATGGCCGCCGAGGCGGAGGGCCACCTGCTCGCCGCGCAGCGCCGCGCCGAGGAACTCGTCGGCTCCGCGGAGCGCGAGTCCGCGCAGATCGCCAGCGCGATCAACGCCGAGGAGAGCGAGCGCCGGGCCAGCCTGGAGCGAGAGCTCGGCACCCTGCGCTCGACCGTCGAGCGGGAGACCACGGAGCTGCGCGTCAACACCGAGCGCGAGACCGCCAAGCTCCGCGCCCAGGTGAACGCGGAGACCACGGAGCAGCGCGAGACCGCCGAGCGCGACTCGTCGGCGATGCTCGCCAGCGCCCGCGCCGAGTCCGAGCAGATCCTCTCCGAGGCCCGCCGCCAGGCGGCCGAGGCGTCCAACGCCGTCACCACCGAGATGGAGGACCTGCGCGAGCAGGCCCGCGCGGCGCTCGCCCAGGCCGAGCTCGACATCGCCACGCGCAAGGAGGCCGTGGAGAAGGAGCTCGCCGAGCGCCACGAGACGGCCAAGGCCGAGACCGCCAAGCTCGTCAAGACGGCCGAGGAGCACGCGGCCGAGGCCGAGAAGCGGGTCGCCGTCGCGCTGGAGCAGTCCGAGAAGATCCGCTCCGAGTCCGACGTCTACGTCAAGGACCTCGTGGCCGACGCCCGCAAGTCCGCGGACCGGATCGTGGCCGACGCCCGCGAGTTCGCGGAGCAGACCATCGACGACGCCCGCGCCGAGGCCGAGTCGAGCCGGTCCGCCGCGCAGCACCAGCTCGAGGACCTCACGCGTCAGCACGACTCGATCAACTCCTACCTGGAGGAGCTGCGCGGGATGCTCGGGACCCCGGCGGCGCCGGGCGCACCCGCCGCGACGCCCGCCCCGGCGGCCAAGGCCGCGAGCATGGCGGGGGCCACCCCGGCGCAGCAGGCACGCTTCGCGGTCGTCGGCGACGGCACCGAGGCCGAGCCCGAGGTTCCGGACTCTGCCGACGCCGACGGGTCGATGCCGGCCTCGATCCCGCCGAGCAACCCGACGCCCGTGCCCGTCGGCACCGCGACCGTCGTGATCCCGTCGGTCAAGGGCACCAAGGCCAGCACGAAGGCCGGCCAGGCCGCCTCCGACTCGACCTCCTCCCCCGCGGAGAGCGACGACGCCGAGGCACCCGTCTCCGAGAAGGCCGGCGCGTCGAGCTGACCTGCTCCCCCGGCTGGACCGGGACAGAGCGAGGGGCGTGACCCACCACCCGGTGGGTCACGCCCCTCGTTCTGTTCTGTCCGGCCCGGTCAGTGGTGGGCCACCACGTGCGTGTGCAGCAGGCCGAGGGCCGCCGCGACCGCCTGGGGTTCCTCGACGACGCTCAGGTGCCCGGCGCCGGGCACCAGCGTGAGCGCGGCGTCGCCCATCGTGGGGCCCAGGGGCGAGCCCGCCGCCCGGACCATGTGCTCGGCCTCGGCCAGCGGCGTGATCGAGTCTTCGGCCCCCACGACGACGGCGACCGGCACGTCCAGGCGATCGAGCACGTAGGTCCGGTCGGGCCGGGACGCCATCGCGCGCTGCGACCAGGCGACACCCGCCGGCGACTGGGCGCGGATCCACGAGTCCAGGACGGGGAACAGGTTCCGGCGGTGCTCCGTGCTGGTGGCGCCGACCAGGTTGGCGGGCATGCCGAGCACCGCGTCCACGGTCTGGGTGGCGTCGACCGCGGCGGCGATCCGCAGCCGCTTGGCGCGCGCCTCCTCGGTGTCCGCCGTCGACTTCGTGTTCACCAGGCCCAGGCCCGCCACGAATCCCGGGTGCCGCTCGGCCAGGGCGAGCGCGACGTACCCGCCCATCGAGTGCCCGACGACGACGGCGTTGCCCTCCCCCGCGTCGGTCATCGTCAGGTACACCGCGTCGGCGATGTGCTCGATGCTCGGCGGGAACCCGTCCAGGTCGCTGTGCCCGGCACCGGGCAGGTCGACCGCGATGGCCCGGACGCCCGGCGGGAGGTATTCCGCGCACGCCGCCCACATCCGGTGGTCGAGCGGGAAGCCGTGCAGCAGCACGAGCGGCACACCCCCGCCGTCGCGCAGCGTGAAGGTCGCCAGGTTCCTGGTGGCTCGAGAAGTCATCGTCGTCCTCCTCTGGTGGGTGCTGTGGTGGTGATGGTGCCTGGCGGGGTCGCTCAGGAGACGCCCAGCGGCCCGTCCCAGTGGGTCGGCAGCGGGAGCGGGTGGTCGGGCAGGACGTGGGCGACGATCTCGTTCAGCGCACGGGCGACGGCCGGCTCGCCGACCCAGAGGTGCTTCGCGCCGTCGACGCCGATCACCTCGGCCTGCGGCACGCGCGCGAAGCGGCGGCGGGCCTCGTCGGGCCGGAGGTAGTCGTCGAGCTCCGGCACCAGGACGACGAGCGGCTTGCCGAACGCCGCCCAGCGGTCCAGGTCCTCGTCCGTCGCGCGGTGCAGCGGCGGCGAGAGCAGGATCGCGCCCTCGACGCTCGGGTCGGCGCCGTGCTTGAGGACCAGCTCGGTACCGAACGACCAGCCGACCAGCCACGGCCGGGGCAGCCCGCGGAACTCGGCGAACTCGATCGCGGCCGCGACGTCGTACTTCTCCGCCTCGCCGCCGTCGAACGTGCCCTCGCTCGTGCCCCGGGGGGAGGAGGTGCCCCGCGTGTTGAACCGCAGCACGGCCAGGTCGGCCAGCGCGGGCAGGCGCCACGCGGCCTTGCGGTACACGTGGGAGTCCATGAAGCCGCCGTGCGTGGGCAGCGGGTGGAGCGTCAGCAGGCTGGCCGCCGGCTCGACGTCCGCCGGTAGGGCGAGCTCGCCCACGAGCGTGAGGCCGTCGGCGGTGTGCAGCTCGACGTCCTCCCGCTGCGCGGGCAGGACGGAGAGCGAGCGGATCTGGTGGGTCGTCTGGCCGGAGGCCGCGTCCGGCGTCGCTTCAGTGGTCATCGGGACCATTGTCCTCCCGCACACGGGAGGGCGCGCCGGCGTGGGGGTGTGTGTCGCAGCACCCTGGCCGCCTGTACGGCAGCACCGGGCCGCAGGCCCGTCGGGCCCGTCGCCTCAGCGCAGGTTGGCCCGGCGCTGCCAGCAGCTCGTGTGCCAGTGCCGCCGGGCGTCCAGCCCGGCCTCGGGCCCGCCGAAGCCGTCCGTCTTCCACGCGACGACGTGCGCCGTGCCCGGCGTGACCTCCTGCCGGCAGGCGGGGCAGACGTAGGTCTTGTCGGACGACCGGATCCGCTGCACCACCCACTCGCCGTCCGCCGCCGACTCGCTGCGACGCCCGCCCGTCGCCCGGTCCACGTCGAGGGGAACATGGCCCGCGGCATACGGACGCTTGCTGGAGCGGCGGTTCGACGGCATGCCATCTATTCTTCCGCAGGGCGGAGCGGATGGCTCAAGGCTGTTCGGGAACAGCCCGCATCGCGCACCACAATGCCTGGGAGCCGCACTCATCTCCGCCCGCTAGAGTGTGGCGGTCCCCAGCAAGGCGCACACCGACCGAAGGACTACTCGTGAAGCACCGCACCACTGCCGGCCTGGCAGCCGTCGCGCTGGCATCCATCGCGCTCACCGGCTGCGCGAGCGGCGACGACTCCGGGAGCAGCAACGCCGCTGCCTCGGACGGAAACGTCTGCGAGGTGACGGCCGCCGCGGAGCCGTCGCCCGCGCCCAGCCCGTCCGAGGAGGACGTCAAGGCGGTCGACGCGATCGAGGTCTCGGGCCCGGTCGGCAAGGAACCGAAGGTGACGTTCAAGGCGCCGCTCAAGGTCACGACCCCGACGTCCCGCGTCGTGGACGAGGGCACCGGCGCGGAGCTCGTCGAGGGCGCCCAGGTGACCATCAACTACGTGGTCATCGCGGGCAAGGACGGTTCGACCAGCGGCTCGACCTGGGAGACCAAGAAGCCGGAGTCGTTCACGCTCGGCGACCCGCAGTACGACCTGCTGAACGACCGCCTGATCGGCCAGAAGGTCGGCACGCGCCTCCTCATGGCGAGCACCGCGATGGACCAGACCATCCAGGTGACGATGGTCGAGGTGACCGAGTCCAAGGAGATCCCGACGCGTGCCGAGGGCACGGAGGTGGCCCCCAAGGAAGGCCTGCCCACCGTCGAGCTCGCCGACGACGGCCAGCCGACCGTGACGATCCCCGCGGACTACGAGGCGCCCACCGAGCTGGTGGTCCAGCCTCTCGTCGAGGGTGACGGCGCCGAGGTCACGAAGGACCAGACGGTGACCGTGCAGTACGCGGGCTGCCTGCTCGACGGCACGTCCTTCGACTCCTCGTGGAGCCGTGGCACGCCGACGTCGTTCCCGCTGAGCGGTGTGATCCCCGGCTGGACCAACGGCATCGCCGGCCAGAAGGTCGGCAGCCAGGTGCTGCTCGTCGTCCCGTCGGACCAGGGCTATGGCGAGCAGGCGAACGGCGCGATCCCGGCGAACTCGACGCTCGTGTTCGTGGTCGACATCCTTGAGGCCAAGGCGGCCTGACCCCGCCGGCCCGCTCGCGGGCCGGCATGAGATCTGGCGCACGCACGCTGCGCATCGCCGCTGATCACGGCACTGACGTGGCGGGTACCCGAGCCGGGTGCCCGCCACGTCTCGTAGGGTCTTCCCATGACCTCGACCGACCTGCCGGCCACTGAGCCCGCTCCCGTGGAACGCGAAGTTCTCACGTGGGAGACCTTTCCCGTCGCGGTGCGCGACCTGGCCCACAAGGTGGTGGACAGCGGGTTCGTGCCCGAGGTCGTGATCGCCGTCGCCCGGGGCGGTCTCGTGCCCGGCGGTGCCATGGCCTACGCGCTCGGCACCAAGGGTGTCGGCACCCTGAACGTCGAGTTCTACACGGACATCGGCAAGACGCTCGACGACCCGCGGGTGCTGCCTCCCCTCATGGACACGTCCGAGCTCCCGGGCGCCAGGGTCCTCGTGGTCGACGACGTCGCCGACTCCGGCCGCACCCTCGCGCTCGTCATGGACATGCTGGAGAAGAAGGGCGCGGAGGCACGGTCCGCCGTTCTCTTCACGAAGCCGCGCACGATCATCCAGCCTGACTACTCGTGGAAGGACACCGATCTGTGGATCACCTTCCCCTGGTCGGCCGAGCCGCCGGTGACGGGCGCCCGGTCGATCGACGCGTGACCCGCTGAGCCCCGGTGAGCCGCTGAGTTCCTGTGAGTCGCTGCGCCCCGGCGTGCACGGTCAGGCCCACGAGGCACGTGACCAGCACGCCGAGGGCCAGCCCCGAGGCCACGTCGTGCACGTAGTGGACGCCCGCGGCGACGCGGGCGCCCGCCACGGCCAGTGCCAGTGGCACGACGAGGGGCCAGAGCCGGGGCGCGGCCAGGAGACAAGCCACCGCCAGTGCGCCCGCGATGGTCGAGTGGTTGCTCGGCCAGGACCAGTCCGCCGGGGCCGGACACGCGAGCACGGTGGCGACGTCGACCGCCCGGCACGGCCGTTCCTCCGTGACCAGCAGCTTCACCACCTCGCTCGTGACGTACGCCGCGACGGTGCCCAGCCCGGCCGCGGCGAGCAGCCAGAACCGCGGGCGGTCGCGGAACCAGGTGAGCAGCACGAGGCCGGCCGTGACGGCGACGAGCGCCAGCAGCCCCTTGTCCGCGACCAGACCCGCGAGGCCGGCCAGGGGCGATGCGGCGGTTCCGCCGGCGATGCCCTCGAAGAGGGAGCCGCGGGCGGGCCACGCCAGGAGCGCGACGGCGGACAGGACGAGCAGGGCACTGCGGGCCGCGGGCAGGACGGCGTGCGGCACGGGGCCGGCGACCCGTCCGGCGGGACGATGCGCTGGCGGTGCATGGCGTGTGGTGGTCATGCCGAGAAACGCTAGGAACCGCCGGGGCCGCGCGGATCTGACGTGGGTCAGGAGTTGCCTATGACCCTGGTCCTACATCGCCCGCCCGAAGATCAGACCCAGGCTGGAAGCGCGCGCCCGGCGTGTCGACGACGATGGTCCGGTGACCCCGCCGTCAGCGTCCACCGACACCGACACCACCGCCATCGACGCCGCGCGCTCCGCACCGATCTCTGAGGCCGCAACCCGGACCGGCGCTCGGACCACCGCAGCGGCCGCCCCGTCCCGCGGCGGCGCTGCCCATGCCGTCGGGCTGTTCCTCGCGGCCGCGTTCGCCGTGCTGCTGGTGCTCGCCGGCGTCGATCCCTGGTGGATGATCCCGCTCGCGGCGGTCGCCGCACCCCTCGGCCTGGCCGACCGTGGAGCCCGCCGGGGTGTGCTCGCGATGGCCCTCGCCGCGGCAGCCGGCGCCGTCGCCGTCCTGGCCGGATGGACCGACCCGCGCGACGCGCTCGTCACGGCGGCCCGCGGTGTCGTCACCGGTGTGCTGCCCTGGTCGGTGGCAATGGCCTGGCGTGCCCGGCGCGCCGCCGAGGCCGACGCCGCGACGGCGCTCGTCCGGGACCAGGACGCGCGGCGGCTGCGCGCCGAGGCCGACCTGGCGCGGCAGCGGCTGCACCTCGCCGAGGGCCTGCACGACGACCTGGGGCACGCCCTCAGCCTCGTCGCCCTCAACCTGGGCCGGCTGGAGCTCGAGCTGGAGCGCGGTCGGGACACCGAGCCCGACGCCGACACCGGCGCGGACGCCGCGGTCGGCTCGGAGTCCGAGCGTCGCCAGGCGTCGGACGTGTCGGCACGCGAGTCCGTCGCGCTGGCACGGCGGCAGGTCTCGGACGCGGTGGCCCGCCTCGGTGCGTCCGTCCAGACGCTGCGCGCCGGCGTGCCCGACGGCCCACCTGCCACGGGGGCCACGACAGGTCTCCTCGACGAGGTCGGCCTCCACGCCCTCGTCGAGGAGGCCCGCCGTGCCGGGGCGGACGTCGAGCTCGGCGGGTCGCCCGGGCCCGAGCGCCTCGCCGCCTTCGGGCCCGTCGCGGCACGGGTGGTCCAGGAGGGCCTGACGAACGCGCTCAAGCACGCGCCGGGTCAGCCGGTCCGTGTGGAACTGAGGGAGGACGCCGAACGCCTCGTGGTGGTGCTGCGCAACCCGTTGCCTGCCTCGGACGCCGGGCAGGCACACGACCGGCCGACGCACGCTGGTGGGGGCACCGGGGTGCGGTCGCTCGGGCGGCAGGTCCGTGCTGCGGGCGGATCGATCGAGGCCGGGCCGACCGGTTCCGACTACGTGCTGCGCGCGGAGCTGCACCCGGCGGCCGATCCCCCGTCGGTGCGCGATGCAGCCCGTCGCCGTGAAGGCACGGACGCGGCCGCTCGCCTCGCGGGCACGACGCCGGCGCCGCAGAGCGCGCACGCCGTCACCGACGGGCTGACTCGTGCCCGACGCCGAGGAGGGGCGTTGCTGCTGGCCGCGGTGCTCGTACCGGCCGCCGCCCTGGTCGTGGTCGCGGGTGCGATCCAGCTCGCGGACCATCTCCAGGCCAGGCGTGCGCTGCTCGATCCGACCGACTTCGTCCGCATCGCGGTGGGCGACACCCGGTCCGACGTCGACCCTCTGCTGCCCGGGGCTACGCTCGCTCCACCCCGCGGCGCCGACCCGGCGTGCGACCACTACGCCGTCACGGCGGACCTCCTCGCCGACGCGTCCGGCGACGCCTACCGGATCTGCTGGACGGACGGCCGCGTGACGTCGACGGACCTCGTGGTCGGCGGTGCGTCATGAGCGGCCCAGGCGCTCCCGCTCCGCTGCGAGTCGTGCTCGCGGACGACGAGCCGCTCGTACGCGCCGGGCTGGCCGGGATCCTTGAGACCGACGACGGGATCCGGGTCGTCGCGCAGGGCTCCTCGGGCGAGGAGGCGCTGGCCGCGGTGCATGCGCACCGGCCCGACGTCGTGCTCCTCGACGTGCGCATGGGCACGATGAGCGGCCTGGAGACCCTCGCTGAGATCCGGCGCACCGCCGGGTCCCTCCCGTGCCTCATGGTCACGACGTTCGGCGAGGACGAGTACATCGCGGAGGCCATCCGCCTGGGCGCCGACGGGTTCGTGCTGAAGTCGGGCGACCCCCGAGAGCTGCTGCTCGCGGTGCGCGCCGCGGCGTCGGGCGGTGCGTTCTTCTCGCCCGCCGTGTCGCGGCGACTGCTGCAGACCGGACTGGGCACGCGCTTCATCGCTCAGCAGGAGGCCAGGAGGCGGTTCGAACGCCTCACCCAGCGGGAACAAGAGGTGCTGGCCCTGATCGGCGAGGGACTGCCGAACCCGGAGATCGCGGCGCGACTCCACCTCGCCGAGGGCACGGTCAAGGTGCACGTCACCTCGATCCTGCGCACCACCGGTGCCCGCAACCGGGTCGAGGCGGCGCTCATCGCGGCCAACGCCGACGCCGGGCCGCCGTAACCGGACGCCGATCACGTACACGCGCCGGCGGCGCGGGACTCGCGAGGTGCAGCGATGCCGCGCCGACCTCCGAACGGCTCGGCCGCTACGGCTCGACCTGGATCCAGCCGGCCAGGTCCCGCCAGCCGGCGACATCGGCGGTCCAGCCGACCACGATCTGGTGCGCGACCGTGAGACCAGGACAGATCGCCTGGTAGATCGGGGTGTCGGGGCTCTCGCGGTACTCCACGACGAACGCCGGCCCGTCACCGTCGAGGGTGGTCTGGACAAACCTGTTGGGCTTCGTCAGGTCCTCGATGACCAAGAACTGCTCCCGACCACGGCGGACCTGGTGGAAGAGCATCAGCAGGTCGTACGGCGTCGGGTCAAGGGTCGGTGCCGTCCGTCCGGTCAGCACTCGAACGCGTCCGGGCGCGGCCATCGGCACGTCGGCGGGCAGTCGCTTGCGCCAGTCGGTCACCCGCACCCGTACCTTCGCAGCGGCACTTCCGTCCCAGGCGACCTCGAAGCCATGTCGAGCGATCGTCGTAGCGACGATCTCCCCCACCGCCACGGCTGTGGACCCAGCAAATCCGCCGAACGACAGGTAGAGGTCGCCGGGCGTATCGGCGAGCCGATCGGCCTCCTGGCGATGGAAGAAAACGTACCCGAGCGGCTCCGCGCCGTTCGGGTCGGCCTCGTCGTGGATCTCGGCGACACCGCAGGTGTTGCAGCAGGCGAAGCACATCCTCGCCGCCACACCGAGGGTCTCCAGCTCGGCGAACGCCGTGGCCAGAGCCGAGTAGCTACCTTCGTCCGCCCAGCTCGCCTGCTCGACGACGCGCGCCTGCCACTCCTGACGAGCCGCTCCGGCTGCTGCCGTCCGCAGTTTCGCGGCGGCGTCCGGCTCGAGCATCTCGTCAGCGGCTCGGAGCACCTGATCGAACGGGGTGAACCCCGCTCGCACCATCGCCCGGATCTGATCTCGCACGTAATTCAGCTCGTCGCCCTCAGCCAACGGCGCCACGTCCATGTCGGTCACGCCCGCGACAGTAGCCGTGCTCACCGACAGCGCCCGCACAGCCAGCCCGCACGCCAAAGGCCCGGGACCGCAGCATGCTGCAGTCCCGGGCCCTGGTCAGTCGCTACGGGCGACGGCCTTCCGACGAGGCGTCAGAAGTCCCAGTCGTCGTCCTCGGTCTCCACGGCCTTGCCGATCACGTACGACGAGCCCGACCCCGAGAAGAAGTCGTGGTTCTCGTCCGCGTTCGGCGACAGCGCCGCGAGGATCGCGGGGTTGACGTCGGTGTCCTCCTTGGGGAACAGCGCCTCGTAGCCCAGGTTCATCAGGGCCTTGTTGCCGTTGTACCGCAGGAACTTCTTGACGTCCTCGGTCAGCCCCAGCTCGCCGTAGAGCGAGTCGGTGTACTCGACCTCGTTCTCGTACAGCTCGAAGAGCAGGTCGAACGTGTACGCCTTGAGGTCGTCCTGCTCGGGCTGCGTCAGCTTGGCGAGGCCCTTCTGGTACTTGTAGCCGATGTAGTACCCGTGCACGGCCTCGTCGCGGATGATGAGGCGGATCAGGTCGGCCGTGTTCGTGAGCTTCGCCCGCGAGGACCAGTACATCGGTGCGTAGAAGCCGGAGTAGAACAGGAACGACTCGAGCATCGTCGAGGCGACCTTGCGCTTCAGCGGGTCGTCGCCCCGGTAGTAGTCGAGGACGATCTCTGCCTTCTTCTGCAGGTGCTCGTTGCTCTCGGACCACTCGAACGCGTCGTCGATCTCCGGCGTGGACAGCAGCGTGGAGAAGATCGAGGAGTAGCTCTTCGCGTGCACGCTCTCCATGAAGGCGATGTTGGTGTACACCGCCTCCTCGTGCGGGGTGAGCGCGTCCGGGATGAGCGACACCGCGCCGACCGTGCCCTGGATGGTGTCCAGAAGGGTCAGGCCGGTGAACACCCGCGACGTCATGGTCTTCTCGTGCTCCGAGAGCGTGTTCCACGACTGGATGTCGTTGGACACCGGCACCTTCTCGGGCAGCCAGAAGTTACCGACCAGGCGGTCCCAGACCTCGAGGTCCTTCTCGTCCTCGAGGCGGTTCCAGTTGATCGCCGTCACGCGATCGATGAGCTTGAGCTTGCCAGTTGGCGACATGGGAGTTCCTTCAGGGGCGACGGTGGTACGGGTGAGCCTGGCGGTGCGGACCGGTCAGCGGGCTGCTGTCACAGCATGCAGCTGACGCAGTTCTCGACCTCCGTACCCTCCAGTGCCATCTGGCGCAGGCGGATGTAGTAGAGGGTCTTGATGCCCTTGCGCCACGCGTAGATCTGCGCCTTGTTGACGTCGCGCGTGGTCACCGTGTCCGGGAAGAACAGGGTCAGCGAGAGGCCCTGGTCCACGTGCTGCGTCGCCGCGGCGTACGTGTCGATGATCTTCTCGTACCCGATCTCGTACGCGTCCTGGTAGTAGTCCAGGTTGTCGTTCGTCATGTACGGCGCCGGGTAGTAGACGCGGCCGAGCTTGCCTTCCTTGCGGATCTCGATCTTGGCCGGGACCGGGTGGATCGACGACGTTGAGTTGTTGATGTAGCTGATCGAACCCGTGGGCGGCACGGCCTGCAGGTTCTGGTTGTACAGACCGTGCTCCATGACCGAGGCCTTGAGCGCGCGCCAGTCGTCCTGCGTCGGGATCGCCACGCCGGCGTCGGCGAACAGGCGCGTGACACGCTCCGTGGCCGGCTTCCACTCCTGCTCGACGTACTTGTCGAAGTACTCGCCCGTGGCGTACTTGGAGTCCTCGAACCCGCCGAACTTCTGCTTCCGCTCGATCGACAGGCGGTTCGACGCCGCGATCGCGTGGTAGGCCACGGTGTAGAAGTAGATGTTCGTGAAGTCGATGCCCTCGTCGGAGCCGTAGTAGATGCGCTCCCGGGCGAGGTAACCGTGGAGGTTCATCTGGCCCAGGCCGATCGCGTGGCCACGCTCGTTGGCCAGCTTGATCGACGGGACGGACTCGATCGAGGTCTGGTCGCTGACCGCGGTCAGCGCACGGATCGCCGTGTCGATGGTGCGGCCGAAGTCCGGCGAGTCCATCGCCTTGGCGATGTTCAGCGAGCCCAGGTTGCAGGAGATGTCGCGCCCGACCTCGTTGTACGAGAGGTCCTCGTTGAACGTCGACGGGGTGGAGACCTGCAGGATCTCGGAGCACAGGTTCGAGTGGGTGATGCGGCCCTTGATCGGGTTCGCCTTGTTCACCGTGTCCTCGAACATGATGTACGGGTACCCGGACTCGAACTGCAGCTCGGCGAGCGTCTGGAAGAAGTCGCGCGCGCTGATCGTGGTCTTGCGGATGCGGTCGTCGGCGACGAGCTCGTCGTACTTCTCCGAGATGGAGATGTCGGCGAACGGCTTGCCGTAGACGCGCTCGACGTCGTACGGGCTGAACAGGTGCATGTCCGCGTTCTTCTTGGCCAGCTCGAACGTGATGTCCGGGATGACGACGCCGAGCGAGAGGGTCTTGATGCGGATCTTCTCGTCCGCGTTCTCCCGCTTGGTGTCGAGGAACCGCATGATGTCGGGGTGGTGCGCGTGCAGGTACACGGCGCCGGCACCCTGACGCGCGCCGAGCTGGTTCGCGTAGGAGAAGGAGTCCTCCAGGAGCTTCATCACGGGGATGACGCCCGAGGACTGGTTCTCGATGTGCTTGATCGGTGCGCCGTGCTCGCGGATGTTGCTCAGGAGCAGGGCCACGCCGCCGCCACGCTTGGAGAGCTGCAGCGCGGAGTTGATGCCGCGCGCGATCGACTCCATGTTGTCCTCGATGCGCAGCAGGAAGCAGGACACGGGCTCGCCGCGCTGCGCCTTGCCGACGTTGAGGAAGGTCGGCGTCGCGGGCTGGAACCGCCCGGAGATGACCTCCTCGACGATGTCACGGGCCGTCTGCTCGTCGCCGTCGGCCAGGCCGAGCGCGACCATTGCGACACGGTCCTCGAAGCGCTCCAGGTACTTCTTGCCGTCGAACGTCTTGAGCGTGTACGAGGTGTAGTACTTGAACGCGCCCAGGAACGTCTCGAAGCGGAACTTCTTGGAGTACGCGAGCTGGAACAGCTCCTTGACGAACGAGCCCGAGTACTTGGCCAGCACGGTCGGGTCGTAGTACTTGGCCTCGACAAGGTGCTCGAGCTTCGCCTCAAGGGTGTCGAAGTCGACGGTGTTCGGGTTCACGTGCTGCAGGAAGTACTGACGGGCCGCCTCGCGGTCCTTCTCGAACTGGATCTTCCCGTCCGGCCCGTACAGGTTCAGCATGGCGTTGAGCGCGTGATAGTCCAGCTGGAGTGACTCCAGGGGAATCTCAGTCAGGCTGAGAGGCTCAGTGGTTGTTGCTGCCAAAATCGTCCCAATCCGTTGCGGACGCGCGTGACGTCCTGCGCCGTTCCCAGAAGTTCGAAGGCGTACAGGTACGGGACATCACACTTCGCCGAGATGATGTCGCCGGTGATGCAGTACGCAGCCCCGAAGTTGGTGTTCCCCGCGGCGATGACGCCGCGGATGAGCGACCGGTTGTGTTCGTCGTTGAGGAACTTCCTCACCTGCCGCGGGACGGCCCCGCCCTCGTTGCCGCCACCGTAGGTGGGGGCCATGAGGACGTAGGGCTCGTCCACGCGCAGGAAGCCGTCGGCCGGGCGGAGCGGGATCCGGTGCACGGATATCCCCAGCTCTTCGAGAGCGAGCTTCTCGACGAACCTGTGCGTGTTCTCGGACACGCTGGAGAAGTAGACGAGAGAGCCCACGTCACGCCTCCTTGCCGACGTTGCAGCGGCTCGGCTCAGGCCGAAGCGGCTTCGCTCTTGTCCAGCACAGCAAGCGCGGCGACCGCGCTGATCTGGTCGGGGCGAAAGCCCGACCAGTGGGTGTCACCGGCCACCACGACCGGTGCCTGGAGGTAACCGAGGCCGCGGACCATCTCCAGCGCCTCAGCGTCCTGCGTGATGTCGACGACCGTGTACTCGACACCCTTGCGATCCAGTGCCCGGTACGTCGCGTCGCACTGGACGCATGCCGGCTTGCTGTAGACCGTGACGCTCATGTCCGCCTCCTCTGACCTCGAAGAACACCCGTGAACTTACGCCGGTGTGCTTTGTTCGCGGGTCTGCGTCTCCCGCTGCACCAAACACTACACCTAGGGTCTGACACTCGCTCGGTCACGACATGTAGTGGTTCGGGACGTGGTAGGCACTACGCCGGGAACGCTCGTGACGCTCATGGACCATGCTGCCACGAGCCTCTGACACCGCCTGGGAGGCCGCGCGCACGTGTTCCCGGGGCGCCGTCGGAGGAGCCGCCGGGACCGCACGAACGGGCTCCACGGCGGCCTCTCGGAGCCCGAAAAGAATCTGAGCCGACGGCGTGTCGCGCCCCTTCGGCGTGTCACCCGGACGGAGTTTGTCGGGCTCGCCACACGACGGACAGCCTCCACCGGGAATACCTCGCCGCCACCCCCGGCGGCCGCGCCCACCGGTGCCCGTGCGCGGCCGGTGCCGCACCCGCGGGAGCGGCTACCCGGTCGGTCCAGGGCGGTGCCAGCCGGCGTCGTCGACGCCGCCGGGCACGGCGGTGCCGGGGTCGTACGGAGCCCGCGTGAAGTGGAAGGTGCCGATGTCCAGTGCGACGGGCGCGCCGTCCGCCTCGACCACCCGGAGCCGCTCGCCCAGCCAGTAGCCGCCCTCGACGCCGCGCAGCTCGCCGCGGACGACGTCGAAGAGCGTGCCGCGGCCCCCGCTCTGCCCGGAGCGCAGGTCGACGCGCCCCGCGGCGTCGACGTGCACGACGAACGGGACAGGCCCCCAGTACCAGGTGCCGGCGATCCCGTTCGAGCCCGTCCGTGACGCCGTACGGGGCTCGTCGGGCACCGGCGATGCCGCGGGCGCCCCGTCGCCCTGGAACGCCGCCAGCAGGCCCGTCCCGTCGCCGAACCCGGCCGTGGACGAGCCGCACACCGCGACCACGTCCCCGGTGCCGACGTCGGCGCGAAGGTCGGCGGTGAACCCCGGCACCGAGCCGCCGTGCCCGACCGTGCGGACGGTGCCGTCCTGGCGCACGCGCACCCCGAGGCCGTGCGCGGTGGCCCACGGGCCGCCGGCGGGTCCGGCGTCGTCGACCACCACGCGCGGGACCGCCAGGTGCCGGCGCAGCTCCAGCGGGAGCACGGCCTCGCCGGCGTCGCGGTCGGCCTCGCCGCCGACGAGCCACATGCCGAACCGCACCAGGTCCGAGGGCGTGGACCACACCTCGCCCGCGGGACCCGCCGCGAGGTAGTCGGCGACCGGCTCGTGGTGCACCAGGTCGGCGTCCGGGTGCACGGCGTACCCGCGGACGTACGGGCCCACGGGGACCCGGCCGGTGGCGGTCATGCCCAGCGGCTCCCACAGCTCGTCGCGGAGCACCTTGTCCCAGGCGCCGCCGCGGACCACCTCGACCAGGCGGCCCAGCACGGCGAACCCGGGGTTGCTGTAGTGGTACCGCTCGCCCGGGTCCCAGAGCTGCTCGATGCCGGACCCGGTCAGCTCGTCCCATGTCGGCCCGCCGTGCCGCTCCCACCACGGGCCCGGGAACTCGGCCTGGAGCCCGCTGGTGTGCGTGAGCAGGTGCCGGATCGTGGCGTCGGGCGCCGGGGCGTCCGGCAGGTGCCGGCCGATCGGGTCCGCGAGCGCCACGGCGCCCTCGGACACCAGGCGCAGCACGGCCACGGCGACCATCGGCTTGGTGATCGACCCGATGCGGAACGCGTGCTCCGGCGTCGGACCACCGGCGATCGGGCCGCCCGCCGTCGGGCCGCCCGCCGTCGGGCCGCCCGGCGTCGGACCACCCGCCCAGGGGGCCGCGACCACCCGGGCCCAGACCACCTCTCCCCCGCGGCCGGCGGCCGCGGACAGTGCAGGCACGCGACCCGCCGCGCGCGTCCGGTCGAGGAGGTCGTCCAGGACGTCACCGTGCTCGTTCATGCGCAGAAGGTATCCCGTCGCCGGCGCCGTCATCACCGGTGCCCGTACTCGTCGGGTACGAACGTAGGGATCGTCGCCGCATACGGGCGCATGCGGCGACGATCCCTACGTTCGACGGCCCCGGGCCGGCGGCGCCGGGCCGGCGGCACCGGGCCCGGCGGGGCAGAACGTCAGGCCGGCGACACCTCGTCCACCATCGGCAGGGTGTTCGTCGTCGCCAGACGGCGGTACCAGTGCGCCGAGTCCTTCCAGGTGCGCTCCAGCGTGTCGTAGTCCACGCGGATGATGCCGAACCGGCGGTCGTACCCGTAGGCCCACTCGAAGTTGTCGAGCAGCGACCACGCGAAGTACCCGCGCACGTCCACGCCCTGGTCCCGGGCGAGCCCGAGCGCCTCGACGTGGTCGTGCAGGTACGAGACGCGCTCGACGTCGTGGACACGCGCCACGCCGTCCTCGACCACGACGGTGTCCGCGAAGGCGGCACCGTTCTCGGTGACCATGAGCGGCTGGTCGGGGTAGCTGTCGCGCAGCGAGACCAGCAGGTCCGTGAGGCCGGCCGGCTCGATGTTCCAGCCCATGGCGGTGTACGGGCCGGGCTGCGGCAGGAACTCGACGTCGTCGGCCGCGATCCACGGCGTGCCCGCGGAGTCCTTGTGCCCGTCGGCCTGCTGCCGCTCCCCCTCGCCGGAGAAGTGCCGCACGCGCGCCGTCGAGTAGTAGTTGACGCCCAGCACGTCGAGCGGCTGCGCGATGGCCTCCAGGTCGCCGTCCTGCACGAACGACCAGTCGGTCACCGAGGCGGTGTTCTCCAGCAGGTCCGCGGGGTAGGCGCCCTCCAGGACCGGCCCGAGGAAGGCCCGGTTGGCCAGCGCGTCCACCGTGCGGACGGCGCCCTGGTCCACCGCGGACGACGGGTCGTCCGGCCGGAACACGTGCAGGTTCAGCGTGATCGACGTCTTGGCGGTGTCGCCGAGCACCTCGCGGATCTGCTGGACGGCGAGGCCGTGCGCCAGGTTCAGGTGGTGCACCGCCTGGAGCGCGGCCAGGGGCTCCGTGCGGCCCGGCGCGTGCACGCCCGAGCCGTAGCCCAGGTACGCCGTGCACCACGGCTCGTTGAGCGTGGTCCAGACGTCGATGCGGTCGCCCAGCTCCTCGGCCATCTTGCGGGCGTACCGCGCGAACGCGTAGGCGGTCTCGCGGTTGGTCCAGCCGCCGGCGTCCTCCAGCTCCTGCGGGAGGTCCCAGTGGTAGAGCGTGACGACGGGCTTGACGCCCGCCGCGATCAGCCCGTCCACGAGGTCCGAGTAGAACCGGATGCCCTCGGCGTTGAAATCGCCGGAGCCGCCCGGCTGCACCCGCGGCCACGCGATCGAGAACCGGTAGGCGCCGAGGCCCAGGTTCTTGATGTGCTCGACGTCCTCCTGCCAGCGGTGGAAGTGGTCGTCGGCGACGTCACCCGTGTCGCCGTTCAGCGTCCGGCCCGGCGTGTGCGAGAACGTGTCCCAGATGGACGGGCCGCGCCCGCCCTCGGTCGCGCCTCCCTCGATCTGGTACGACGCGGTCGCCGATCCCCAGAGGAAATCGCCGGGGAAACTCCGTGCACTCACAGTGCCACCTCTCCCGGGCCGGTGGCCCGAACGGTCTTGCCTTCGTTCTCGACGCTCCATTCGCCAGGAGCGTCAGCACTGGTCACGTGCACGACGCCGGACTCGTACCGCACATGGAACGTCGCCGGGGCGCCGGTGCCACCGGGGACCAGGATCTCTTCGTCGAACCCTTCGGGCAGACGGGTGCAGCGTAACGTCACGCCCTCGGCCCACGCGTAGTCGGGCCGGTCGTCGCGCGCGCCGACGGGCAGCACCGTCCCGGGCCGCACCAGCACCGGCAGGGTGTCGAACCCGTGCTCCTCGGCCACCCAGCGGGACCCGCTGACCGTCGGGGCCAGTCCCTCCGCGGCGACCTCCGGCAGACGCGTCCACTCCCCCTCGGGCAGGTAGTACTCCGCGCGGGACTCGCCGAACACCGGCGCGACCAGCAGCGACGGGCCCAGCATGTACTGGGTGTCGACGGACGCCGCCGTCCGGTCCCCGGGGAACTGGAGCACCATCGGGCGCATGACGGGCAGGCCCTCCGCGGCGGCCACGTGGCCGGCCCGGCCGAGGTACGGCATGAGCCGCATCTTCAGCCGGGTGAACTTGCGCGTGACGTCGACGGCCTCGTCGTCGAACGCCCACGGCACGCGGTACGAGCTCGACCCGTGCAGGCGGGAGTGCGAGGAGAGCAGGCCGAACGCCGTCCACCGCTTGAAGACGGCCGGGTCGGGCGTGCCCTCGAACCCGCCGATGTCGTGGCTCCAGTAGCCGAACCCGGACAGCGACAGCGACAGGCCGCCGCGCAGGGACTCCGCCATGGACACGAACGTGGACTCGCAGTCGCCGCCCCAGTGCACCGGGAAGGCCTGGGTGCCCGCCGTGGCCGACCGGGCGAACAGCACGGCCTCGCCGCTGCCCCGCTCCTGCTCCAGCAGGTCGAACACCGTCTTGTTGTAGAGCGAGGCGTAGAAGTTGTGCATGCGCTGCGGGTCGGACCCGTCGTGCCAGACGACGTCGGTGGGGATGCGCTCCCCGAAGTCCGTCTTGAAGCAGTCCACGCCCTGGTCGAGCAGCACGCGCAGCTTGTCCTGGTACCAGGCGGCGGCCTCGGGGTTGGTGAAGTCGACCAGCGCCATGCCGGCCTGCCACTTGTCCCACTGCCAGACGTCGCCGTCGGCCGTGGTCACCAGGTAGCCCTTCTCCGCCCCCTCACGGAACAGGTGGGAGCGCTGGGCGATGTACGGGTTGATCCAGACGCAGACCTTCAGGCCGCGCTCGTGCAGACGGGCCAGCATGCCCTCGGGGTCCGGGAACGTGGCCGGGTCCCAGACGAAGTCGCACCAGTGGAACTGGCGCATCCAGAAGCAGTCGAAGTGGAACACCGACAGCGGGATGTCCCGCTCGGCCATGCCGTCGACGAAGCTCATGACCGTGGACTCGGAGTAGTCCGTGGTGAACGACGTGGAGAGCCAGAGCCCGTACGACCAGGCGGGGACGACGGCGGGCCGCCCCGTCAGCGCCGTGTACCGGCGCAGGATCTCGGCGGGGGTGGGCCCGTGGATCACGTAGTACTGCAGCGACTGCCCCGGCACCGAGAACTGGGTGCGGCTGACCACCTCGGAACCCACCTCGAACGACACCCGCTCGGGATGGGCCACGAACACGCCGTAGCCGCGGTCGGTCAGGTAGAACGGCACGTTCTTGTAGGCCTGCTCGCTGGCCGTGCCGCCGTCCTCGTTCCAGACGTCGACGCTCTGGCCGTTCTTCACGAACGCGCCGAACCGCTCGCCCAGACCGTAGACGTGCTCGCCGACGCTCAGCCCGAGCTGCTCGTGCACGAAGTCGCCCTCGGGCGTGCTGGCCAGCCCGACGCTCCGCGCCGACGAGGTGGTGAGCACCTCGCCGCCCGCCACGAAGTCGACCTGCCACTCGCCGTCGGTCGAGACGCGGGCCGTGAGGCCGCCCGACGTCAGCTCGGCGGGGCCTTCGCCCGGAGCGGCGGGGGTCACGACCTTGACCACGCCCGGCTCCCGGTTGACCGCGAAGTGCGGGCCGGGGTCGCGGCGGCCCTGGTGGTGCTCGATGCGGACGCCGATGACGTCGTCCGCCGGGGCGTCGAACGTGACGGTCACGAGCGGGCGGTTCAGGGTGTCGCCGCGCTTGGTGATCGGCGCGGTGGGCGCGTACACGGTCAGGGTCTCGTCGCCGGCCTCGACCGAGTCGACGTCGCGGGGCCGGAGCACCTCGACGCCGGGACGCAGCTGCCAGTAGCCGTCGGTGAATCTCATGACTGGAACCTCGTTGCTTCTCGCTCGGCGACGTGGGGCGTGCGGGACGCGCGGCGGGGCGCGGTCACTTGACCGCCCCCGCGGTCACGCCCCGGGTCAGGGTGCGCTGGAAGATCAGGAAGAAGATGACGGCCGGCACCAGCGACACGAGCGAGCCCGCGTTGATCGTGGGCGCGTCCATCATCCGGTCGCCCTGCAGGGACGCCAGGGCGATGGGGATGGTCTGGGTGTCGTTGCTGGTCAGCATGACCAGGGGGATGAAGAACTCGTTCCAGGTCCAGATGAAGAAGAAGATCATCAGCACCGAGAGCGTGGGCCGCACGATCGGGAAGACGACCTGCCAGAGGATGCGCCAGCGGCTCGCGCCGTCCAGGGCGGCCGCCTCCAGCAGCGCGGGCGGGAACGTGCCGAGCACGGACGACAGCAGGTACGTGCCGAACGCCGACTGGATGACGGTGAAGATGATGATCACCGACCACTGCGAGTTCGACAGGCCCACGGACTGCGCCATGGTGAACAGCGGGTAGATCAGCGCCTCCTGCGGCAGCATGTTCGCCAGCAGGAACAGGGCGATGATCCACAGCCGCCCCTTCACGCGGCCGATGCCGATCGCGTACGCGTTCAGCAGCGACAGCAGCGCGCCCAGCACGGCCACGACGGCCGAGATGAACACCGAGTTCCAGAGCTTGACCGGGAAGTCGGTGCGCTCCCAGAAGGCCACGACGCCGTCGAGATAGAGGCCCGACGGCAGGGACAGCGGCCCGTTGGCCGCGTAGTCCTGCGGCGACTTGAACGCGTTGAGCAGCATGATCCCGAACGGCGCGAGCACCGCGAGGCCCACCAGGACCGCGGCGGCCAGCACGAGCCAGCGGCCCGCGCCGCGCCGGTACCGGGAGTCGACGGCGGTGGCCCGCACCTGGGCGGGTCGCAGGTCTGTGGCGACGGCCATGTCAGACCCCCTCCCTCTCACGTCGTTCGGCCCGGTTCTGCAGGCCGAGGATGATCAGGGCCACGGCGACGATCACGAGCGTGAGCACCGTGGCGATCGCGGACCCGTAGCCGACCTGGGACTTGTCGAAGAAGTTCAGGTACGAGTAGTAGCTGGGCACCAGGGTCGAGCTCTCGGGCCCGCCGCGCGTCAGCACGTAGATGGGCCCGAACACCTTGAGCGCCGCGACCGTGCAGGTCAGCGTCACCACGAAGGTCTCGGGGCGGATCTGGGGCACCGTGATGGCCCGGAACCGGTCCCACCAGCCGGCGCCGTCGAGCTCGGCCGCCTCGTACAGCTCCGGGTCCACGCGCTGCAGCGCCGCCATGAAGATGACCACGGGGTAGCCCATCTGGACCCAGATCAGCACGAGCATCACCGACGGCAGGGCCGTGCTCGGGTCGCCCAGCCAGTTGGGCGGCGACTCGATGCCGATGCCCCGCAGGATCACGTTGAGCGCGCCCGTCTGGGAGTTCAGGATCCAGTTCCACAGCACACCCGCCACGGCGACGGGCAGGATCTGCGGCAGGTAGTACGTGGCCCGCAGCACCGACGAGACGCGCTCGCCGAACCGCCGTCCGAGGTAGTCGAACAGCACCGCCGCCAGCACCAGCCCCAGCAGCGTGGGCACCAGCACCATCGCGACGATCATCGCCAGCGAGTTGCCGAACGACGTCCAGAACTTGTCGTCGCCCAGCAGGTCCACGTAGTTGCCCAGCCCGTTCCAGCGCAGCGGCGCCATGCCGCCGCGCCACTTGAACAGGCTGAAGTACACGTTGGTCAGCAGGGGGTAGCCGATCACCACGCCGAACGCGACCGCGCCGGGCAGCAGGTAGGGCAGGTACCCCACCCACGGCGCCCGACGGCGGCGCGTCCCGCGCGGCGCGCGCGGGCGCTGGTCCGCCCGCGCGCGCCGGTCGGTCACAGCGGTGTCAGCCATCGAGCAGGTCGGCCTTGCCCTCGTCGTACGAGCTCTGCAGCCCGTCGAGCACCTCGGCCGGCGTCTTGGACCGGTTGACCAGGGACTGCAGCTCGCTGACGATCACGTCGTAGTAGCCGGCCACGGGCCAGTCGGGGTAGTACGCCAGGCCGTCCTCGTCCAGGATCGCCTGGAAGTTCTCGGTGAGCTCGCGCGTGCGCTCGTCCTCGATCACGGAGGCGTCACCCGCCACGGGCAGGCCGCCCTCGGTGGCCAGCACGTTCTGCACCTCGGGGCGCAGCGTGATGTCGATGAACTCCTCGGCCAGGCTCGGGGAGTCGGCGTTGGCCGGGACCACCCAGAGGTTGCCCGACGAGCCGGTGTGCAGCGTGTTGCCCGGGAAGTTGAACTGGCCCCAGTCGGCCTCGGTCTCGGCCGCGAGGCGGCCGAACCACCACGAGCCGCTGACCATGAGCGGGTAGGTGCCGTCGATGAACGAGACGCCCATGTCCTCGGCGGTCAGCGCCGCGGAGTCGGAGGCGATGTAGCCCTTCTCGATCCACTCGTCGAGCTTCTCGGTGGCCTGCGTCATCGCGTCGTTGTGGAAGTCGACGTCGTTCGCGAAGAGCTGGTAGTCGTCCACCAGGGCGCGGTCGCCGTAGGCGAGCACGAGCTCGTACCAGAGCTGGCCGAGCGGGTACTCGGCGCCGGCCTCGGCCAGCGGCGTGATGCCCTCCTTCTTGAAGGCGGCCAGCACGTCCTCGAACTCGTCGAGGGTGGTCGGCACCTCCAGCCCGAGGTCGGCGAGCATCTCCTTGTTGTAGTAGACGCCCACGAACTCGCCGTAGTTCGGCACGCCGTACCACTCGCCGGAGCCCATGAGGCCCTGCTCGTCGTACGTCGCCGTGGTCGCGAGCGAGCCGGACAGCTTCTCGTCCCAGCCGCGCTCGGTGGCGGCGTCGGTCAGCGGGGTCAGCAGGCCCTGCGCGGCGAGCTGGCCCGCGGTCGCGTTGCCCTTGTTGAACTCCATGACGTCGGGCACGTCGTCGCCCGTGAGCACGATCTTGGCGTTCTTCTGGATCTGCTCGAACGTCTGCTTCTCGACGTCGACCGTGACGTCCGGGTTCTCCTCCTCGAAGATCTCGATGGCCTTGGCCCAGGCCTTGCCCATCGCCGAGTCCTCGTTCTCGTAGTGCCAGATGGTGAGCGTGCTGTCGTCGGTGTCGCCACCGCCGCCGCCCTGGCCGGTGCAGCCGGCCAGTGCCATGGCGCCGGCCATCGCCGCCGCCACGACCGTCATCGTCCGCTTGTGCCTCATTGCATCTCCTTGGTCCACGTCCGAACTGCTGCGTCCGGATCGTCGAAGCGTTTCAACACGCTAAACCTAGACTCTCACGGATGTCCAGTGGCACTTTCGGTACGAAACGCTAGTCTTCTGTCGAAGCGCTTCCCCACCATGCGGCACACTGGTGTGCCGGCACCGCGCGCTACCTGCACCGGCACCGACCCGAAGGGAGCACCGTGGCTACGATCGACGACGTCGCGAGGACGGCGGGGGTGTCGACCTCGACCGTGTCCTACGTGCTCTCGGGCAAGCGACCCATCTCCGCACCCACCCGGGCACGGGTCGAGCGCGCCATCGAGAAGCTCGGCTACCGCCCCCACGCCGGCGCCCGGGCGCTGGCCTCCTCCCGCACCAACGTCATCGCGCTGATGGCGCCGCTCCGCGTGGGCGTGAACGTGCCGGTCATCATGCAGTTCGTGGCGGGCGTGGTCACCCGGGCGCGCGACTTCGACCACGACGTGCTGCTGCTGACGCAGGACGACGTGAGCGGCCTGGACCGCGTGACCGGCGGCTCGATGGTGGACGCGCTGGTCATGATGGACATCGAGGCCGACGACCCGCGCGTGCCCCTCGTGGCCGCCGCCAAGCAGCCCACGGTGCTCATCGGCCTGCCGCAGGACCCCGAGGGGCTGAGCTGCGTGGACCTCGACTTCGAGGCCGCGGGCCGGCTCGCCGTGCGGCACCTCGCCCAGACGGGCCACACCGACGTGGCGCTCATCGGCTCCCCGCCCGAGGTGCTGCGGCGGCACACCTCCTACGCCGAGCGCATGATGCGGGGCCTGCGCGACCAGGCCCGCGGGTCGGGCGTGACGGTCAAGGTGGAGGCGTGCGACTCGTCGCCGTCGGGCGCCGCGACCGCCGTGGACACGCTGCTGGCCACGGCCCCGGACACCACCGGCATCGTGGTGCACAACGAGGGCGCCCTGCCCCACGTGCTGTCCCGGCTGGCCGAGCGCGGCCGGGTGGTCGGCCGGGACATGTCCGTGGTGGCCGTGTGCCCCACGGACGTGGCGCTGTCCCAGCGCATCCCGATGACCAGCATCGACCTGCCCGCCGAGGGCATCGGCAAGGTGGCCGTGGACATGGTGATGGCACGCCTCGAGGGCGAGCAGCCGTCCGAGACCCGGCTGCTCGCCCCCGTGCTGACCGAACGGGAGAGCTCGGCGCCCGGCCCCGCCGCCGAGGACGGCTGACGGCGGGAGCGGGCCGCCGCTCATCCCTTGATGGCCCCGAAGATCACGCCCTTCGTGAAGTGCCGCTGCACCAGCGGGTACACGACCAGGATCGGCACGATCGCCAGCACCATCACGGCCATCTTGACCGGCAGGCCGGTCACGGCGCCGTCAGCCACGTCGACCTGACCCACGCCGCTGCCCGGCAGCGTCACGCCCTGCAGCACGTAGGACCGCAGCACGAGCTGCAGCGGCCACTTCGCGTTGTCGTTGATGTAGAGCATGGCGTTGAAGAACGCGTTCCAGTAGCCGACGCCGTAGAACAGCGCGACCACCGCCACCACGGCCTTGGACATGGGCAGCACGATCTGCCCCAGGATGCGCCAGTCCCCCGCGCCGTCGATCCGGGCCGCGTCCGTGATGGACCGGTCGATGCCCATGAAGAACGCCCGCAGGATGAGCACGTTGAACGCGCTCACGGCCCCCGGGAGGATGAGCGACCAGTAGCTGTCGATCAGCCCCAGGTTGCTCACCAGCAGGTACGTCGGGATCATCCCCGCGCCGAAGAACATGGTGATCAGGAAGACGAACAGGACGGGCCGGTGGGCGAAGGAGCCCGGCCGGCTCAGGCCGTACGCCGCCAGCACGGACACCGTGGTCGACAGCACCGTGCCGACCACCGTGATGCCGATGCTCACGACCGTGGCCCGCGTGACGATCCCGCCGGACAGGATCTGGCCGTAGGCCGCGAAGGTCAGGCCGCCCGGCACCGTGACCAGGCCGCCGGACCGGGTGATGTCCGCCTGGGTCGACAGGCTGGTGAGCACCACCGTGTACAGCGGGTAGACGACCGTGGCCACGATGAGCAGCAGCGCCGCCCCCTTGACCAGGAGCCCCGGCAGGCTGGGGTCCTCCTCCCAGACCGGACGGTTCCGGCCGCGCAGCAGGGCGCGGTACCGGCTCGGGCGCCGCGCGGGCTCCCGCGGGCGGTCCACCGCCGGTGTCGTGGACGGCGGCGCCGGCCGCGCCGTCGTCGTCCCGGTCTCGTTCTCGATGTCGGCACTCATGCGCGCTGATACACCCCCGCCTCGCCCACCAGGTGGGCGAGCTTGTTGGCCCCGAGCACCAGGGCGAGCGACACCAGGCCCTTGACGAGCCCCGCGGCCGCCGCGAAGGCCCAGTCGCCGTTCACGACGCCCTGGTAGTACACGAACGTGTCGAGCACCTCCGCGACGTCGGTGCCGACGGCACCGCGCTGGAGGATGAGCTGCTCGAACCCGACGGTGAGCGCGTCGCCCAGCCGCAGGATCAGCAGCAGGATGATCACCGGGCGCAGCGCGGGGAGGGTCACGTGCCACATCCGCCGCCACCGGCCCGCGCCGTCGACCACCGACGCCTCGTAGAGCTGGGGGTCCACGGTGGCGAGCGCCGCGAGGAAGATGATGATGCCCCAGCCCGCGTCCTTCCAGACGGACTGCGCGGTCAGCAGCAGCAGGAACGTGTCGGGGTTGGTCATCAGGTCGAAGCCCGTGTACCCCGCCTCCCGCAGCCTGGTCGCCACCATCCCGGCACCGCCGAAGATCTGCTGGAAGATCGTCACGACGATCACCCAGGAGAAGAAGTGCGGCAGGTACACGATCGACTGGATGGTCGTGCGCAGCCCCGGTGACAGCACGCTGTTCAGGAGCAGCGCGAGCACGATCGGCACCGGGAAGAAGAACACGAGCTGGAACGCGGTGATGACCAGCGTGTTCCCCACGGCGTCGAGGAAGAGCGGGTTGGTCAGGACGCGCGCGAAGTTGGCCCACCCGACGAAGGGGCTCTCCCGGATGCCGACGTACGGCGAGTAGTCCTGCCAGGCCACCACGTTGCCGAGCATCGGCACGTAGGCGAACACGGCCAGCAGCAGCACGGCCGGGGCCACCATGATCAGCAGCGAGCGGTCGCGCCGCGCCCGGACGGTCCAGGGGATCCTGCGCCGGGGCGGGGCGTCCGCCGGTGAGCTCGGGGTGCTCACTGCTCGTCCAGGATGCCCTGGTAGAACGCGCGCAGCTCCTCACCGCCGCTGCTGCGCCACGTCGCGACGGCGTCGTCCAGGTCCGTCAGGGACTTGCGGCCGCGCGCGATGTCCTTCTCCAGGTCCGCGAACGGCGTGCTGAGCGACGCGAACTGCGACGGCTCGGTGATCTGCTTGCCGTAGAAGAGCGGCTCCTCGACGTACTCGGAGGCGGCGGCCATCCACGTGCAGTAGGCCTCGACGTAGCCCTCGTACTGCACCTGCGCGTTCACCTTCGGCGGGTCCACGAGGAAGATGTACGACGGCGCCACGTCGTCGGCCGCGGCGTCCGTCGCCCGGGGCAGGCCGTCGCCGTCGATCTCGTAGTGCTCGCCCTCGAGGCCGAAGTTGACGAGCTGGAACTCCGTGGTCCCGAACGGCGAGGCGAGGAAGTCGGCGGCGGCGAGGAGCTCCTCGATCTGCGCCTTGTCGTCCCGCTTCTTCAGGAACGAGAACATGTCGGCCGGCGCGCCCTTCCAGATCCGCGGTGTGCCGCCGTCGTGCGCGATCGGGTCGAACGGCCGCGGGTCGAAGTCCGGGTTGCTCGGCAGCACCCGGCCCAGGGACTCGTGCCAGCCGCCCACGCCGTCGTTGACGACCAGGATCTCGCCCGCCTCGAAGAGGGGCTTCATCTCCTCGGGCTTGTCGGCCACGGCCGTCGGGTGCACCGCGCCCGACGCGTAGAGCCGGGCCTGCCAGTCCAGCGCCGCCCGGTACTCCTCGGACTCGACGCGGCTGACCAGCGAGCCGTCGTCGGCCAGCTTCCAGCCCTTCTCCGGGGGCACCGCGAACATCATGTTCGCCGTGATCCACTGGTCGGCCGAGCCCCAGCGCTTCTTGCCCGGGTCGGTCAGCTCCTTGGCGAGCTCGATGAACTCGTCGGCGTCCCGGGGCTGCTCGGTGATGCCGAGCTCGGCGAGGATGTCGGCCCGGTAGAACGTCGCCAGGTGGACCAGCTCCCCCGGGAACGGCAGACCGTAGAGCTTGTCGTTGAAGACGCCGTAGCGCCAGGCGTCCGTGGGGATGTTGGCGAGGTTCTTGTACTTCTTGACGTTGTCGCCGGACAGGTACGGCGTGAGGTCCTCGAAGAGGGCGTCGACGGCCTGGGCGAACCGCGGCGGGAAGTTCCAGGTGGGCACGCAGACCCAGTCCGGCACGTCCTTCGCCGACGCGAGCACGGCCGCGAGCTTGTCGCCGTAGGTGTTGCCGTCGGAGAACTGGAACTCGACGGTGGTGCCCATCGCCTCGCTCACCGCGTCGAAGTAGGGGTTGCCGGACGTCTTCGGGATGGCGCTCCAGAGCGGCGTCATCGCGGTGTAGGCGCCGCCGGACCCGGGCGGCGTCTCGAACGCCGTGACCAGCTCGTCGGGGATCGAGGCGTAGCCGGCGGTGGAGCCGTTGACCGACGGGAAGTCCGGCTTGACGTACTCGACCGGCACGTAGGTGGGCAGCACGCCCGAGCTCACGGTGGCGCCGCCCTGCGCGGGACCCGCCGCGCCGCTGGTGCAGGCGGTGAGCAGGGACGGTACGCCGACGACGCCGGCGCCGACCGCGAGGAAGCCGAGGAACGACCGGCGGCTGAGCCCGCCGGTCAGGTGGGGTGCTGTCATGGCTCTTCACTCCTTTGTGGACAGCGCGGCACGTCTGTGTGCCCGGACACGACGAGGATCTCGGCGCTTCGACGTCGAAGCGCTTCGACCTCCATCGTTGTCAGAACAGTAGGGCAAACGCAGAAGTCGGGGCAATGATTCGCCCCGAATTGGGCAATTGACCATTGAACCGTTTCGAGGGCTGGGCCTACTCTTCGACCGGACGCAGACCGCCCGCACGACCTGACGCAAGGGAGCACGACGACGTGCCGAACCAGACGCAGCCCCTCTTCCGCGACCCCGCCGCCCCGCTCGCCGACCGGGCCCGTGACCTGCTGGACCGCCTCACCGCCGACGAGCGGCTGAGCCTGCTGCACCAGCACCAGCCCGCGATCGAGCGGCTCGGCCTCGCCGCGTTCCACACCGGCGCCGAGGCGCTGCACGGCGTCGCGTGGCTCGGCCGCGCCACCGTGCTGCCCCAGCCCGTCGGGCTGGGTGCCACGTGGGACACCGACCTGCTCCGCCGGCTCGGCGACCTGGTGTCCACCGAGCTGCGGGCCAAGCACGCGCAGGACCCGGCCGTGTCCCTGAACGTCTGGGCGCCCGTGGTGAACCCGCTGCGGCACCCCGCCTGGGGCCGCGGCGAGGAGGGGTACAGCGAGGAGCCGCGGCTCGTCTCCCACCTCGCGACGGCGTACTGCGCCGGACTGCGCGGGGACCACCCGACGGTCTGGAAGACGGTCCCGGCCCTCAAGCACTTCCTCGGGTACGGCAACGAGACGGACCGCTCGGCGACGTCGTCGAACCTGTCCGAGCGCACCCTGTACGAGTACGAGCTGCCCGCCTACCGCGGGCCGGTCGAGGCGGGGGTCGCCGGCGCGGTGATGCCGTCGTACAACCTGGTCAACGGGGTTCCGGCGCACACGTCGGGCGACCTGCTGGCCGAGCTGCGCTCGTGGGCGCCGGGGTCGGTGGCCGTTGTGTCGGACGCCGGCGCACCCACCTTCCTGGTGACCGTCCAGCACGCGTTCGCCTCCCACGCGCAGGCGCACGCCGCGGCCGTGCGCGCGGGCCTCGACTCGTTCACGGACAACGACACCGACCCGTCGCTCACGCTGGATCGGCTGCGCGAGGCGCTGGCGGCCGGGCTGCTGACGCAGGAGGACGTCGACACCGCCGCCCTGCGCCTGCTGGAGCTGCGGCTGCGCACGGGCGAGCTCGACGGGTCCGCCGACCCGTACGCGGGCATCGGCCCCGACGCGATCGACCTGCCCGAGCACCGGGTCCTGGCGCGCGAGGCGGCGGCGAAGTCCGTGGTGCTGCTGCGCAACGACGGGACGCTGCCGCTGGGCACGCCCGGCCGCATCGCCGTCGTCGGCCCCCTGGCCGACCGGGTGCTCACTGACTGGTACTCCGGCACCCCGCCCTACGCCGTCTCCCTGGCCCGTGCGGTGGCGGACCGCTACCCCGACGCCGTCGTGGACGTCGCCGACGGCGCGGACCGGGTGGCGCTGCGCGCCACGTCGTCCGGCCGGTACGTGGCCGTCACCGCCGACGGCGAGGTGAGCGTGTCGGCGCCGGACGCCGGGCCGGGGACCCACCTGGACGTGACCGACTGGGGCGACGGCCTGCTCACGCTCCGGTCGGCCGCCTCGGGGCGGCTCCTGACGGGCGCGGGCTGGATCCTTGCCGCCGACGCCGAGCGGGTCGGCGGCTGGGTGGTGCAGGAGTCGTTCCGGCGGCACCACCACGCGGACGGCACGTGGTCGCTGCTGCACGTCGGGAGCGGGCGGTGGGTCCGGGTGCAGCTCGGGTCCGGGCTGCTCGTGGCCGAGGCCACGCGGCTCGTGGACGCCGAGCGGTTCGTGTGGCGCACCGTCGTCTCGGGGCACGCCGAGGTGGCACGGGCGGCGGCGGCCGCGGACGTGGTGCTCGTGGCCGTGGGCAACGACCCGCACCTGGGCGGGCGCGAGACCGAGGACCGGACGTCGCTCGCGCTGCCGGAGCAGATGGCCGAGACCTGGCGGGTCGCGCGCGAGGCGTGCCCGGCGGCGGTGCTGGTCGTCACGTCGTCGTACCCGTACGTGCTGGGGCCCGGTGTGATGGGGCCGGGCGTGATGGACGGGCCGGCCGGGGACGACGGCGCCGGGGCCCTGGTCTGGGCCGCGCACGGCGGGCAGGAGGCCGGGAACGGCCTGGTGGACGTGCTGTCCGGGGACGCGGAGCCCTTCGGGCGGCTCGCGCAGACATGGCCGGCGACCGAGGCCCAGGCGGGTGACCTGTTCGACTACGACGTGGCGCGCCAGGGCGTCACCTACCGGCACCTGGCGAGCGAGCCCGCGTACTGGTTCGGGCACGGGCTGAGCTACACGACCGTCGCCTACGAGGGTCTGCGGCTGGTGTGCGACGGCGGGGCCGGGCTGGAGCGGGACGGCGGGGCGACCGCCGTCGTCGCGGTGCGCAACACCGGCGAGCGCCCCGTGAACGAGCTGGTCGCCGTGCACGGGCTGTCGCCCGACCTGCCGGTGCCCGCCGCCCGGCGCCAGCTCCTGGGCCACGCGCGCGTGCGGCTCGCCCCGGGCGCGTCGGCCGAGGTCGAGGTGCCGCTGGACCTGGGCGCCCTCGCGGTCCGGCACGGCGGCGCCATGGTGCTGCAGCCGGGCACGTACACGGTGGCGTCCGGGCCGTCGGCCGGGGACCTCCGGGTGCGTGCCGAGCTCGCCGTGAGCCAGCGGCCGCCCTCGCTCTGAGCCGGCGGCCCGCTACGCGCGCTCGGCGTGCTCCCGGTCGAGGATGGCGAAGACCAGCTCGGTGGACCACACGCCGTCGCGCACGTCGCTCTCCACGAGGCGGGCCTCCTGCCGCATGCCCAGCCGCTGGACCACGCGGACCGAGGGCAGGTTCTCCTCGTCGATGCGCGCGAACACGCGGTGGAAGCCGTAGGACTCGAAGGCCAGCCGCAGGGTGGCCCGGACGGCCTCGGTGGCCAGCCCGTGCCCCCCGACGTCGGGGTGCAGGGCGTAGCCCACCTCGGCCTGCCGGGGGCCGACCGCCCACTTGAGCATGGTCTCGCCGACGACGTCACCGTCCGACTCGACCGCGAGCACCAGCACGTCGCCCGGCTCCTCGAACGGCGCGCTCGACCAGGTACGGAGCTTCACGTCCGCCGTCTGCCGGTCCCACGGCGGCTGGTACATGAAGCGCACCACGTCGGGGCGCGAGCGCCAGGCGAAGAACGCCTCCGCGTCGTCCGGGGCGACCGGACGGAGGTTGAGGCGAGGCGTGACCACCGGCCAGCGGGGGTCGGCGCGGTAGGCGGGCGGCACGGAAGAGGGCACGGTCCGACCGTAGCGCCCGGGACCCGGGTTGCACCGGAATTGAGGTGGTATCCACGGGCGAGTCGGTCGTACCGGTGCGGCGTCGCTCACCGCGCCTCGAACGCCACGCTCTCCCAGCCGGCCGGTACCTCGCGGGGCTCCCACGAGGTGTCCGGCGTCCAGTCGGCCCAGGCCTTGTCCCACCAGAGCTCGCCGGCGTCGAGCAGGCCGGCGATCCGGGCGCCCTCGGCGCGGATCTGCTCCATCCGGCCGGGGTACCGGTCGGGTCCGGTCTCCTCGAACTCGACGACGTCCTTGAACTCGTAGGTCTCGGCGTCGGCCGCCCACCAGACGTCCAGCTCGTGGTCGAGCGTGTCGAATCCCATCGGGGTGCGGCGCGGGGCGTCCTCGAGGTTGAAGTACCAGCCCTGGAACGCGCGCTCGGGGCCGTCCCAGAACAGGAAGATGGAGTGCTCCACCCCGGTCCAGTGCAGCTCGAGGCGCCCGTGGCCGCGCCAGAGCGTGCTGCCGGCGAGCTTCCAGGGGTGCTCCCCCACCGGGAACGTGCCCGAACCCGGGTAGGCCAGCGGGGTGCCGCCGGGCGTGTAGGTGACGAGCAGGTCGCCGTCGTCCTGCACGCAGACCTGCGGGATCGCTATCCACGGCTCGCCCCGCATGATCTCGCGGCGCACCACCGTCTGGCCGGGCTGGAAAACGGGAGACGTCATGGCGGGAACGCTAACAGCGACGAGTTACGCCCCGGCGACATCGACGTCAACTCCGTGGCGCAGCACCCGCACGGGCCGCAGGTCGGCGTCCGTGACCAGCACGTCGGCGCGTGCCCCGGGCTGCAGGGTGCCGACCTCGCCGGCCAGCCCCAGCACGCGGGCGGGCACCGCCGTCGCGGAACGCACCGCGTCGACCAGGGGGACGCCGCCGTCCACGGCGCAGCGCACCACGTCGAGCAGGTGCGCCGTGCCGCCGGCGATCGGCCCCTCCACCTCCGGCATGCCGGGTGCGGCCTGGGGCGTGGCGATCCGGGCGACACCCTCGTGCACCACCACCGACATCGGGCCCAGCTCGTAGTGGCCGTCGGCCACGCCCGCCGCCGCCATCGCGTCGGTCACCAGCACCACCTGGTCCGCGCCCACCATGTCGAACACCGAGCGCACGGTCGCCGGGTCGAGGTGCACGCCGTCGCCGACGAGCTCGACGACCATGTCGCCCCGGGACGCCGCCGCCAGGCAGGCCGCGACGGGGCCCGGCTCGCGGTGGTGCAGGGGCCGCATGCCGTTGAACAGGTGCGTCGCGGTCATCGGCCCGAGTGCCCGGCCCGCCGCGTGGTCGGTGGCTCGCAGCGCCGCGGTGACCTGCTCGATCAGGGCCTCGGCCTGCTCGGTGCTGCCGTCGGTGTGGCCGAGGGAGGGCAGCACGCCCACCTCGACCAGCGCCTCGGCGACGCCGCCGGGTCCGGTCACGCCGGGCACCTCGGGGGCGACGGTCATGGTGCGCAGGTACCCGCGGGCGGCCGCGGCCAGGTCCCGTACCAGCTCGACACTGCCTTCTTGCAGGTCAGCCGGGTTGTGGGCGCCCCGGCGACGGTGCGAGAGGAACGGCCCCTCCGCGTGCAGGCCCTCGATCTCCCCGACCTCGGCGAGCTCGGCCAGCACCGCGGCCCGCTGCAGCAGCACCTCGGGCTGGGCCGTCACGAGCGACGCGAGCAGGGTGGTGGTGCCGTGGGCGCGGTGCTCCAGGACGCCCGCCATCGCCTCGTCGGCCGACGTGACGTCGGGGAACGAGGCGCCGCCCCCGCCGTGGTTGTGCAGGTCCACGAGCCCCGGCAGCACGAACGTCCCGGGTGCGGGCGGCACGTCCTCGAGCGCGGGGCCGTGGCCGGCCTCCAGGGCGTCGACCACGGACCCGGCGAACGCGACGCGTCCCTCGTGGGCGACGAGAACGCCGTCGTCCACCACAGAGGAACCCAGCACCAGACGCCCGCGCACGACAAGGGATTCAGCCACACGGACATCCTGCCACCCGCGCACCCCTGCTGAGTGCGGGTCAGAAGAGGCGGGACGTCGGGTCGTCGACGCCGCGCATGGCGTCGTAGTCCAGCAGGAGGGTCTTGATGCCGCGGTCCTTCGCCAGGACGCGCGCCTGCGGCTTGATCTCCTGGGCCGCGTAGACGCCCTGGACCGGGGCCAGCAGCGGGTCGCGGTTGAGCAGCTCCAGGTACCGCGTGAGCTGCTCGACGCCGTCGATGTCGCCGCGGCGCTTGATCTCCACCGCGACCGTGGAGCCGGAGCCGTCCCGCGCGAGGATGTCCACCGGGCCGATGGCCGTGGGGTACTCGCGCCGCACCAGGGTGTGCCCGTCGCCCAGCAGCGCGATCTGCTCGGCGAGCAGCTCCTGCAGGTGCGCCTCCACGCCGTCCTTCACGAGACCCGGGTCGATGCCCAGGTCGTGGGCGGAGTCGTGGTGCACGGTGAACAGCTCGACCTCGAGCCGGTCGTCCGACTTGGCGTGCTGGACGGTCCACACCTCGGTGACGCCGCGTTCCGCGGCCTCCTCGGAGGGCTCGCGCACCGTGAGGGTGCACGGGGGGCTCATCCAGTTCAGCGGCTTGTACGAGCCGCCGTCCGAGTGGATCAGCACGCTGCCGTCGGCCTTGACCACGAGCAGCCGCGTCGCCGGCGGGAGCATCGCGGTCAGGCGGCCCGTGTAGAGGGCGGAGCAGTCTGCCACGACCAGCCGCATCAGAGAACCAGATCCTGTCGTCCGGGAGGAGCGGCCTCGAGCCAGGAGGCGAGGCCGAAGTAGTCGCCGGCAGCGAGATCGAGCTCGAAGTCGAGCCCGTCGTACCGGCACTGGACGAGGTAGTGGTCGCCCTGACCACGCTCGTCCGGGTCCAGCGGGGTGCGGCTCGTCACGGTGAGCCGCTCCCGATACCACGTGCGGGCCGGACGGGGTGACAGCGACCAGCACCGCCACCACTCGATCCGGCCCACCGCGTACTGCGCGATGCCCGGCGTCCAGGAACCCTCGGGGTTACCGGTCGCCCGGGCACTGCAGTCGAACGAACCGACCCTGCGGGAGAGGGTCCGCAGCCGGGAGATCCCGGCCGCGATCACGAGCGCGAGCGCCCCGAGTACCGCAATCGCGATCCATACGACGCCCGGCACGCGCGCTCTCCCTCAGACCAGGGAGATCTCGTCGACCACGAGGGTGACGAGGTTGTTGTCCACGGACATGAAGCCGCCGGTGACCTGGGCCTCCACGGCCGGGCCCGAGGCGGTCTCCACCTTGATGGTGCCGGGGCGAAGCACCGCCAGCAGCGGCGTGTGGTTCGCCAGGATGCCGATCTGGCCGTCCGCAGACGGCGCGCTCACCTGGGTCGCCGCACCGCTCCAGACCTTGCGGTCCAGGGACACGAGGTCCACGCTCAGCTCTGCCACGAGAGCTCCTTCCGATGTAGCGGGCGTACTGCCGCCCCTGCCGGGTTGCCCGAGTCTAAGGGGTCCGGCGGGGCGGCATCACGCACGGGGGGACGGACGAGACCTCAGGCCCCGTACTCCTTCTGGATCCGTGCCCAGTTCTCCTCGAGCATCTCAAGCCCGCCGATGTTGTAGAAGGCCTGCTCGGCGATGTGGTCGAACTCACCGGCGCAGATCTTCTTGAACGCCTCGATGGTCTCCGACAGCGGCACCGTCGAGCCCACCACGCCCGTGAACTTCTCGGCCATGTAGGTGTTCTGGGAGAGGAACTGCTGGATACGACGCGCACGCGCGACGACCGTCTTGTCCTCCTCCGAGAGCTCGTCCACGCCGAGGATGGCGATGATGTCCTGCAGCTCCTTGTTCCGCTGCAGGATCGACTTGACCTCGGTGGCCACATCGTAGTGCTCCTGGCCCACGTACCGCGGGTCGAGGATGCGCGAGGTGGAGGCCAGCGGGTCGATCGCCGGGTACAGACCCTTCGACGCGATCTCACGGGAGAGCTCGGTCGTCGCGTCCAGGTGGGCGAACGTCGTGGCCGGGGCCGGGTCGGTGTAGTCGTCAGCCGGCACGTAGATGGCCTGCAGCGACGTGATGGAGTGACCACGCGTCGAGGTGATGCGCTCCTGGAGGAGGCCCATCTCGTCGGCCAGGTTCGGCTGGTAGCCCACGGCGGACGGCATACGGCCGAGCAGCGTGGAGACCTCGGAACCGGCCTGCGTGAAGCGGAAGATGTTGTCGATGAAGAGCAGCACGTCCTGCTGCTGCACGTCACGGAAGTACTCCGCCATCGTCAGGGCCGACAGGGCCACGCGCAGACGCGTGCCCGGCGGCTCGTCCATCTGGCCGAAGACGAGGGCGGTCTTGTCGAACACGCCCGCCTCGTCCATCTCGGCGATCAGGTCGTTGCCCTCACGGGTGCGCTCGCCGACACCGGCGAACACCGACACACCACCGTGGTCCTGGGCCACACGCTGGATCATCTCCTGGATGAGGACCGTCTTGCCGACGCCCGCACCACCGAAGAGGCCGATCTTGCCACCCTGAACGTACGGGGTCAGCAGGTCGATGGACTTGATGCCCGTCTCGAACATCGTGGTCTTCGACTCGAGCTGGTCGAAGGCCGGGGGCTTGCGGTGGATGGGCCAGCGCTCGGTGACCTCGAACTTCTCGCCCTCCTGGAGGTTCAGGACCTCGCCGGTGACGTTGAAGACCTTGCCCTTGGTGATGTCACCGACGGGCACGCTGATCGGCTCGCCCGTGTCGGTGACCACGGCGCCGCGGACCAGGCCGTCGGTCGGCTTGAGCGCGATCGCACGCACCAGGGAGTCGCCCAGGTGCTGCTCGACCTCGAGCGTCAGGGTGAACGTGTTCTCGTCCTCGCCCTGGCCGGACAGGTCGATCTGGACGGTCAGCGCGTTGTAGATGTCGGGGATCGCGTCCTCGGGGAACTCGATGTCCACGACAGGGCCGATCACCCGAGCGACCCGGCCAGTTGCCGGCTCAGTCGGGGCCGCGCCGTGAGGTGATTCCACGGTGGTGGCGGTCATGGTTGCCTCGCTTCGGTGGGCCGGAGGGTCCTCCGGCGGGGAGTCTGTTCGGTTGGTTCAGGACGCCAGGGCGTCAGCACCGGAGACGATCTCGCTGATCTCCTGCGTGATGTCCGCCTGCCGGGCCTGGTTGGCCAGTCGGGTGTACGTACGGATCAGGTCCTCGGCGTTGTCGGTCGCCGTGTGCATGGCGCGCTGGCGGGCAGCGAGCTCCGACGCGGCCGCGTCGAGCAGGGCCGCGTAGATGCGCTGGTCCACGTACCGCGGGAGCAGTGCGTCCAGCACGGCCTCGGGCGACGGCTCGAAGTCGTAGAGCGGCAGGACCTCGTTCTCGTCCGCCTCCACCACGCCCTCGACGACCTCCAGCGGCAGCATCCGCACCACGTGGGGACGCTGCGTCACCATGTTGACGAACTGCGTGGAGACCACGTGCAGCTCCGACACGCCGCCCTCGTCCTCGGGCGCGAGGAACTTCTCGAGCAGTGCCTGCCCGATCTCCTCCGCGACCTCGGCCGTCGGCCGCTCCGAGCCGTACGTCCACGTCCGGACGGTCTCCCGACCACGGAACGTGTAGTACGAGATCGCCCGACGACCGGTGACGTAGAGGAGAACCTCCTTGCCCTCGGCCGCGAGCTGCTGGGTCAGCCGCTCCGCCTCACGGACGATCGACGCCGGGTACGAGCCCGCCATGCCACGGTCCGACGACACCACGAGCACCGCGGCGCGCTTGGCGCCGGGAACCTCCCGCGTGAGCGGGTGATCGATGTCGGTGTGCGTGGCGACCGCCGAGACCGCACGGGTGATCGCCTGCGCGTAGGGGGCCGCAGCCGCCGTCCGCGCACGGGCCTTGCCGATGCGGGACGCGGCGATGAGCTCCTGCGCGCGGAACATCTTCTTCAGCGACTGCGTCGACTTGATCCGTGCCTTGAAGACGCGCTGGGATCCACCGGCCACGGGTCAGGCCTTCTTCTTGACGACGACCTGTGCCTGCTCGACGTCGACGGGCCCGCCCTCGACCTCACCGCCGACGAGCGCGGTGCCGTCGCCCCGCTGGAAGCCGGCGCGGAAGTCGTCGACGGCGGCGCTGAGCGCGTCCTCCGTGTCGGACTCCAGCTTGCCGGTCTCGCGGATCGTGGAGAGCACGTCCGTCTTGCGGCGCAGGTGGTCGAGCAGCTCGGACTCGAACCGCTTGACGTCATCGACCGCGACGTCGTCCAGCTTGCCCTTGGTACCGGCCCACACCGCGGCGACCTGGTCCTCGACCGCGTACGGCGAGTACTGGGGCTGCTTGAGCAGCTCCGTCAGGACGGCGCCGCGCTGCAGCTGGGCACGCGACGCGGCGTCGAGGTCGGACGCGAACATCGCGAACGCCTCGAGCGAGCGGAACTGCGCCAGCTCCAGCTTCAGCGTGCCGGAGACCTTCTTCATGGCCTTGATCTGCGCGTCACCACCGACTCGGGAGACCGAGATACCGACGTCCACGGCGGGACGCTGGTCGGCGTTGAACAGGTCGGACTGCAGGAAGATCTGGCCGTCCGTGATGGAGATGACGTTGGTCGGGATGTACGCCGAGACGTCGTTCGCCTTGGTCTCGATGATCGGCAGACCGGTCATCGAGCCCGCGCCCAGCTCGTCCGAGAGCTTGGCACAGCGCTCGAGCAGACGGGAGTGCAGGTAGAACACGTCGCCCGGGTAGGCCTCGCGGCCCGGCGGGCGGCGCAGCAGCAGCGAGACGGCGCGGTAGGCCTCGGCCTGCTTCGACAGGTCGTCGAAGATGATCAGCACGTGCTTGCCCGAGTACATCCAGTGCTGGCCGATGGCCGAGCCGGTGTACGGGGCGAGGTACTTGAAGCCTGCCGGGTCGGACGCCGGAGCCGCGACGATGGTCGTGTACTCGAGCGCGCCGGCCTCCTCGAGGGCGCCACGCACGGAGGCGATGGTCGAGCCCTTCTGGCCGATGGCGACGTAGATGCAGCGCACCTGCTGGTTCGGGTCGCCGGTCTCCCAGTTCGCCTTCTGGTTGATGATCGTGTCGACCGCGATCGCCGTCTTGCCCGTCTGGCGGTCGCCGATGATCAGCTGACGCTGACCACGGCCGATCGGGATCATCGAGTCGATCGCCTTGATGCCGGTCTGGAGCGGCTCGTGCACCGACTTGCGCTGCATGACGCCGGGCGCCTGCAGCTCCAGGGCACGGGTGCCCTCGGTGGCGATCTCGCCCAGGCCGTCGATGGGCGCGCCCAGCGGGTCGACCACGCGGCCGAGGTAGCCCTCGCCCACGGGGACCGAGAGCACCTCGCCGGTACGGCGGACCTCCTGGCCCTCCTCGATGCCGGTGAACTCGCCCAGGACGACCACACCGATCTCGCGGACGTCCAGGTTCTGCGCGAGTCCGAGCGTGCCGTCCTCGAAGCGCAGCAGCTCGTTGGCCATCACACCGGGGAGGCCCTCGACGCGGGCGATGCCGTCCGCGGCGTACGAGACGCGACCCACCTCCTCGGTGACCGCTTCCTGGGGCTCGTAGGACTTCACGAAGCTGTCCAGTGCGGCCCGGACCTCGTCCGGCCGGATCGTCAGCTCAGCCATTGCTCTTCTCCTGTCGTGGCCGCGAGAGCCGCGGCGGAAGGTTCTTGTTCACGTTTTCAGCCGGCCAGACGACGCTGAGCGTCAGCAAGGCGCGACAGGACGGTGGAGTCGACGACGTCCGCGCCGACCTGGATGCGCATGCCCCCGACGACCGTGGGGTCCACGGTGACGTTCAGCTGGACGGGCTTGCCGTACGAGCGCTCGAGGATGGCGCCGAGGCGCTCCTCCTGCTCGCGCGTCAGCATCGTCGCGCTCGTCACGGCGGCGACGAGACGCTTGCGGCGTTCCGCCGCGACCTCGCCGAACCAGCCGATCGTCTGCACGAAGCGACGGCCACGCGGCGACGACGTCGCGCGCTGCGCCAGGCGCTGGGTCACGGTGTCGACCTTGCCACCGACCAGTGCGTCCACGAGCGCCACACGGCGCTCCGGAGCGGTCGAGGCGTCCGAGAGGACCTGCTTGGCCTCTCGCTGGCCGACCAGTGCCCGGGTGACCCGGAACAGCTCGTCCTCGACCGCCTCCAGCACGCCGCGCGCCTCGGCGGAAGCCAGCACGGCGTCCACGCCGAGACGCTCGACGGCGTCGGCCAGGTCTGCGTCGCTCGCCCAGCGCGACCGGACGAGCCCGGACACCAGGTCGACCACGCGCTCGTCGAAACCGCCCAGCAGGTCGGCCACCAGGCCGGCCTTGGCCTCGCCCTCGCGGGAGGGGTCGGCGAGCGAGCGGCGCAGCGCGGCGGAGTCGTCGAGCGCCGACACCAGGGTGAGCAGCTGCTCACCCAGCGTCAGCGCGTCCGCACCCGCGGCACGCAGCACCGGCTCGAAGCGCTCCTGCGCCGCCGTCAGCGATGCCCCGCTCGATCCCCGCATCACGCCTCCTTGTTGCTTGCCACGGTCTGGCTCGCCTCGAGCTCGTCGAGGAACCGGTCGACCACGCGCGACTGCCGGGCCGAGTCCTCGAGGGACTCGCCGACGATCTTCGACGCGAGCTCGGTCGCCAGCGCGCCGACCTCGGTGCGCAGCGACACCGACGCGGCCTGCCGCTCGGCCTCGATCTGACGGTGCGCCGTCTCGGTGACGCGCTCCGCCTCCTCGCTCGCCTTGGCCTTGAGGTCCTTGATGATCGCGGTGCCCTCGGCACGCGCCTCCTCGCGGACCTGCGCCGCCTCGGCACGGGCCTCGGCCAGCAGCTCCTGCTGCTGGGCCAGCGCCTCGTCGGCCGCCTTCTGCGCGGCCTCGGCCTTCTCGATGCCACCCTCGATGAGGGAGGCACGCTCGTCCAGCACCTTGTTCATGGGCGGCAGGATGAACTTGTAGAACGCCACGGCGATGATCACCAGGACGACTGCCGACCAGAGCAGGTCGTAGCCGGCGGGCAGGAACAGCTCGATGCCCTGCGGCTCTTCCGTCTGCGCCGCTAGCATGGCGGCGCTCGAGTGCGCCGCCATCAGACGAACAGGAAGCCGGCGACGAGCCCGAGGAGCGCGAGCACCTCGACGAACGCGACACCCAGGAACATGGTGGCGCGGAGCTGGCCGGCGACCTCGGGCTGGCGGGCCATGCCCTCGATGGTCTTGCCGATCAGGATGCCGAGGCCGATACCCGGGCCCGTCGCGGCCAGGCCGTAGCCGATCGCGTTCAGGTTGCCAGAGACCTCGGCGAGAGTGGTGACGTCCACTTGCGTCTTCCTTCCGTTGGGCGCCGGACCGGTGTTGGTCCGGCGTCGCGTGGTGTGCGAAGGCGCTGGTGCGCCCGTCGCGGGTTTCCAGGTGAAGCTATGCAGCGTCGCCCGGAGGAGCGAGCACCGTCAGTGCTCCTCCTCCAGCGACATGTTGATGTAGACCGCGGCCAGCAGGGCGAAGATGTACGCCTGCAGGAACGCGACCAGCAGCTCGAAGAGCGTCATGAAGATGCCGGCCGGCAGCGTCAGCGCGCCGAAGACCATCAGCCCGCTGCCCGCAGAGTCGATCAGGAAGAACTGCGTGGCGGCGAAGCAGAGCACGAGCATGATGTGGCCGGCGACCATGTTGGCCACCAGTCGGACCATCAGCGAGCCCGGCCGGATGATCAGGATCTGCAGCAGCTCGATCGGCGTCAGGATGAAGTAGATCGGCCACGGGACCCCGGGCGGGAAGAGGTTCGCCCGCAGGTAGCCGCCCAGACCGTGCTTGCGGATGCCGACGGCCCAGTAGGTGACGAAGACCCACAGAGCCAGCAGGAGCGGCACGCCGATGCGCGAGGTGGCGGCGAGGTTCAGGCCCGGGATGATGCCGGTGAGGTTGAACGCCAGGATCGTGACGAAGATCGTGGTGAGCATGGGCAGGAAACGCTTCGCGTTGTCCTTGCCCAGGATCTCCTCGCCGATCTGCACCCGGACGAAGTCCAGGATGTACTCGACACCGGCCTGGAAGCGGCCCGGCACGACCTTCGCCCGGCGCGCGGCGATCAGGAAGACCGACAGCAGCACGATGGTGGCGATGATCCGGATGATCCAGAGCCGGTCGATCTGGAAGATGGTGCCTTCGAAGAGGATGCCCGACGGGAAGAAGTCGGCGATCGACGGCGTGTGGAAGCCGCCCTCACCCTCGTGGCCTTCAGTGGCGGCGAGGATTACGGACGTCGCATACGTGGACAGGAGGACTCCCAGGTGGTCATTCGGCCCCGCGCGCGTTCCCGCTGTGTGGCGGAACGGGCGCGCCGTCGGGCCTGGCCGTCATGGATTCGTCGTAAGCCTAACCTATGTCCCATGCGGTTCTGGCCGTAGAACCGCATGACACGGCCCCTTGTGACTTATTGCGCAACCCCGCGTCAGGTCGTGGGCCGCTCATGGGGTCCGGTCAGGGCTTGGTGTCGGGCTGGGTCTCGGGCTCGACGTAGGGAAGGCGCCCGTTCCGGACCGCGCGGTAGTCGAGCAGCGCGGACCCGACGGCGCCCAGCAGCAGCACGACGAACAGGACGACCCGGTCGTAGAAGTCGAACTGCGTGATGATCACCAGGACGACGATCAGCACCACCATCTTGGCGAGCCAGCTGCCCATCACCACGGCGCCCATGGCGGCCGGCCCCTTGCCGACGGTGTAGAGCATGGACCACACCGTCGTGGCGCAGAAGAACGCGGCGAGCGCCGCACCGATCAGGGCGCCCCAGAGCCCGGGCAGGCCCGCGACCAGGAGCCCGACCAGCGACCCCAGGACGGCGAGGCCCCCCACGAGGATCAGGCAGTCGCGCAGGGCCGCACGCAGCACCGCCTGCTCGGCGGCGCCGCGGGGGGCGTCGGGGGCATCCGGTGCTTGCTCGGTCATTCGACGGTCTCCTTGGTCTTGACGGTGGTCTTCGCGGCGACACCCTCCGTGGCGCTCTGCGGCACGGCGGCGGCCGGGGTCAGCCCGGCCCCGACGGCGGCGGGCACCTTGGGGGTCTGCCCCGACAGCGCTACGTCGTCGTCCAGGAACCGGCCGCGGTTGCGCAGCGGGCCCAGCGTGGCCAGCAGCGCGAGCACCACGAACACCGTGGTCCAGATCAGCACGATCTCCCAGTCCCACTGGACGAGGGCCGCGGCGCTGAAGGCGAACACGGCGGTCCACACGTAGAGGATCACGACGGCACGGCGGTGCGAGTGGCCGAGGGCCAGCATGCGGTGGTGCAGGTGCATGCGGTCGGGTGCCATGGGCGACTTGCCGGCGGCCAGCCGCCGGATCACCGCGAGCCCCATGTCCAGCAGCGGCAGCATGAGCACCGCCACCGGCAGGAGCAGCGGGATGAACGCGGGCAGGGCCTGCGAGCCGGTCATCACGTCGGGCGTGACGTTGCCGGTCACCGTGATCGCCGCGCCGGCCATGACGAGGCCGATCAGCATGGACCCGGCGTCGCCCATGAAGATGCTTGCCGGGTGGAAGTTGTAGGGCAGGAAGCCCACGCAGACGCCCACGAGCACCGCCATCATGAGCGACGCCAGGGAGGAGTAGTCCTCCGGCGTCGCCTGCTGGGTGAGCCCGTAGGTGTAGAGGAAGAAGGCGGCCCCGCCGATCGCGACGATGCCGGCGGCCAGGCCGTCGAGGCCGTCCACGAAGTTCACGGCGTTCATCGCGACCACGACGGCCAGGACCGTCACCACGAGCGACATGCGGGACGACGGGATGGTCGTGCCGGCGATCGGCAGCGTGATGAGCTGGACGCCCTGCAGGACCATGAACCCCGCGGCGAGCACCTGCCCGGCGAGCTTGGTGACCCAGTCGAGGTCCCACTTGTCGTCCGCCCAGCCCAGCGCGCACACGATCGCGGCGCCGCCCACGATGCCCCACGCCTGGCGGTCCTCGAAGACCCCGGACAGGAACGGCATCTGCGAGGCCAGCATGACCGAGACGACGATGCCGATCAGCATCGCGAGCCCGCCGAGCCGGGGCGTGGGCACCGAGTGCACGTCGCGGGCCCGCACGGCGGAGATGGCCGAGGTCTTGAGCGCGACCCAGCGCGCGAAGGGCGTGGTCAGGAACGTGACCGCCGCGGCCACGAGCATCAGGAGCAGGTACACCCTCACTCGTCGTCCTCCGCGGCGGGGGCCGGGGGCGCGATCGGGTCGTCCTCCGGCGACACCGCAGGGCCTTCGACGTCCGCGATCTTGCGCAGCTCGGCCAGCGACACGGCGCCCTCGCGGACGACCCGCAGCACGGGTCCGGTCGCGTCCACGATCGTGGAGGCGACGCCGCCGGGCGCCTCTCCCCCGTCGAGGTAGACGGCGACCGACGCGCCGAGCTGGGACACGGCGTCCGCCACGTCCTGCGCCGCGGGGCTGCCGGACTTGTTCGCGCTGGAGACGGCCAGCGGCCCGGTGCGCTTCAGGAGGGCGAGCGCGGCGGGGTGGTCCGGCATGCGCAGGGCGACGGTGCCGCCCGTGTCGCCGAGGTCCCACTGCAGCGACGGCTGCGCGTGCAGGATGACGGTGAACCCGCCGGGCCAGAAGGCCTCGACGAGCTTGCGGGCCTCGTCGGGCACGTCGGTGGCGAGGCCGTCGAGCGTCGCGACGTCGCCCACGAGGACCGGCGGCGGCATCTGCCGGCCGCGGCCCTTGGCCGCGAGCAGGGCCGCCACCGCGACCTCGTCGAACGCGTCGGCCGCGATGCCGTACACGGTGTCGGTGGGCAGGACCACGAGGCCGCCGCGGGAGATCGCATTCACTGCCTCGTCGATCGCGGGGCCCCAGGACTGCGGGTCGGTGGCGTCGAGCACGGGCTGCACAGGCACACTCACGCGGACCAGTCTTTCACGATCCGGACGCCAGACGATCCAGGCGGCGAGCGACCACCATGCGGGGCCGGCCGGTGAGGTCCTTGCGCGTCTCCGGTTCCCCGAACACGGGCCTGCCCTCGGGGTCCCGCGCGGCCGCGACCATCGCCCGCGCCGCCTCCGCCTGGACCTCCGCGTGCTCCATGACGTACAGCCCGCCGGACCGCAGCAGGCGAGCGGCGGCGTCCGTGATGCCGCGCGGCACCTCCAGCCCGTCCGGTCCCAGCCCGTACAGCGCGACGGCCGGGTCGTGCTCGGCGACCTCCGGGTCCACGGGCACGGCGTCGGACGGCACGTACGGCGGGTTCGAGACGACGACGTCGGCCGTCCCGTCGACCCCGTACAGGGCCGTGCGGGCGTCGCCCTTGACGAGCCGGACGATCCGCTCGGGGGCCGACTCGGGATCCGCCCCCGCGGCGGGGTCCAGGCCCGCGGCGACGGCGCTCAGGGCGTCCACGTTGCGCGCCGCCCACGCGTGGGCGTCCTTGTCCAGCTCGACGGCGTGCACGCGCGAGCCGGGCACCTCGGTGGCCACCGCCAGCGCGATGGCCCCGGACCCGGTGCACAGGTCGACGACGACGGCGCCGCCCCGCTCGCCCACGACCTTGGCGGCCTCGTCGATCGCCACCTGGGCGACCTCCTCCGTCTCGGGCCGCGGCACGAACACCCCCGGACCGACGGCCAGCTCCAGGTGCCGGAACGGCGCGACGCCGGTCAGGTGCTGCAGGGGCTCGCGGGCGGCCCGCCGGGCGACCAGACGGGCGAACGCGGCGGCCGCGTCGTCGGGCACCTCGCGGCCGAGCACCGTCAGCCGCACCAGCTCGGCCCGGTCCACCCCGAGCGCGTACGCCAGCAGCGCCTCGGCGTCGGCCTGGGGCGACCCGACCCCGGCCTCGGCCAGCTCCTCATGGGCCCACTTCAACAGCTGCGCGCTCACCGCGCTCCTCCGATCACGGCAAAAGCCTGCCCGACGGCGCCGGAAGCCGCCAGACCCGCGGCGTCCGGACCGGGCGTGCGGCGCCCGGACGCCGGGACGGCCCCAGACGCCGCGTCACACACCGGAGGCCTCGGCGAGCCGGGCGGCCTCGTCGGCGTCGATCGCGGACCGGACCACGGGGCCCAGGTCGCCGTCGAGCACCTGGTCGAGGTTGTAGGCCTTGTAGCCCGTGCGGTGGTCGGCGATCCGGTTCTCGGGGAAGTTGTACGTGCGGATCCGCTCGGACCGGTCCACGGTGCGCACCTGCGAGCGGCGCAGCTCGGCGGACTCGGCGGCCGCGGCCTCCTGCTGCGCGGCGAGCAGCCGGGCCCGCAGCACGCGCATGGCCTGCTCGCGGTTCTGCAGCTGCGACTTCTCGTTCTGCATCGAGACGACGATGCCCGTGGGCACGTGCGTGATGCGCACGGCGGAGTCCGTGGTGTTCACCGACTGCCCGCCCGGGCCGGAGGACCGGTAGACGTCGATGCGCAGGTCGTTCTGGTCGATCTCGAGCTCCCCCGGGTCGTCGACCTCGGGGAACACGAGCACGCCCGCCGCCGACGTGTGGATGCGGCCCTGCGACTCGGTCACGGGGACGCGCTGCACGCGGTGCACCCCGCCCTCGTACTTGAGACTGTGCCAGACGCCGTCCTCGGGGCCCTGGACGCTCCTGGCCTTGACGGCCACCTGCACGTCCTTGTAACCGCCCAGGTCGGACGCCGTGGCCTCCAAGAGCTGCGTGGACCAGCCGCGCTGCTCGGCGTACCGCAGGTACATGCGCAGCAGGTCGCCCGCGAACAGCGCGGACTCCTCCCCGCCCTCGCCGGCCTTGATCTCGAGGATCACGTCGCGGCCGTCGTCGGGGTCGCGCGGCACCAGGACCCGGCGCAGCTTCTCCTCGGCGGTCGTCTCGGCCGCCCGGAGAGCGGGCAGCTCCTCGGCGAACGAGGCGTCCTCGGCCGCGAGCTCGGCGGCGGCCTCGGCGTCGTCGTGCGCCTGCTCCCACGCCTTGTAGGCGCCGACCACCTGGTTGAGCTCCGCGTACCGGCGGCCCAGCGTGCGGGCGCGACCGGGGTCGGCGTGCACGGCGGGGTCCGCCAGCGCCGTCTCGATCTCGGCGTGCTCGCTGAGCAGCGGTCCGACGGCGGCGAACGCTTCGGTCACGATCTCTCCTCTGGACGGCGGCGTTGAGTGCTGGGTATTCGCCCTTTTCAGAGCCTCAGGAGGGCGAATATCCCGCACTCAGCGGAAAGGGTTGGGTCTGGGCAAAGCAACAGCGCCGGTGGTCCGGCGTCCGACTGCCCCTGGAGAGGTTGTCGGACCGGACCACCGGCGCTGCGGAGTCGCTACTTGTCGGCGGCCTTCTTGCCGTAGCGCGCCTGGAACCGGGCCACGCGGCCACCGGTGTCCATGATCTTCTGCTTGCCCGTGTAGAACGGGTGGCAGGCGCTGCAGACGTCGGCGCTGATCTTGCCGGACGTCTCGGTGCTACGCGTCGTGAAGGTGTTGCCGCAGGTGCAGGTGACCTGGGTGACGACGTACTCGGGGTGGATTCCAGCCCTCATGTTGCTCCTTGGTGAGATGCCACTGGGTCGCCCTGCAGAACCGCGAGGACGTGAACCAGCGAGCCAGCCAGTAATTGTGCCACTACCTCGCCCGGATCGGCGAGGCGGTGGGCTGTGACGTGGGTCAGACGGTGCTTGTCGCCGTCTGAGCCTGCGGTTCCACTACGGGCGAGTCCCTCGTGCCTCGGGCCTCACCCTGCGCGTCACCTCCGGCTCAGACCGGTGCTTGTCGCCGTCCGAGCCTGCGGTTCCACTACGGGCGGGCGCCTCGTACCTCGGCTCCCACCCTGCGCGTCACCTCCGGCTCAGACGGTCTCGCCGACGTTGTCGTCCTCCGTGAGACCACCCGGCGTCGTCTTCTGCACGTGCAGCAGGAACTCGACGTTCGTCTTGGTCTTCTTGAGCTGACCGAGCAGCAGCTCGGCGGCCTGCGTCTGGTCGAGCGCGCCCATGACGCGGCGCAGCTTGTAGACGATCGCGAGCTCGTCCTTCGACATGAGGATCTCCTCGCGCCGGGTGCTCGAACCGTTGACGTCGATCGCCGGGAAGATGCGCTTCTCGGCCAGGGACCGCGACAGGCGCAGCTCCATGTTGCCGGTGCCCTTGAACTCCTCGAAGATCACCTCGTCCATCTTCGAGCCGGTCTCGACCAGGGCGGTCGCGAGGATGGTCAGCGAGCCGCCGTCCTCGATGTTGCGGGCGGCGCCGAAGAACTTCTTGGGCGGGTAGAGCGCGGCGGCGTCCACACCACCGGACAGGATGCGGCCCGACGCCGGGGCGGCCAGGTTGTAGGCGCGCGACAGGCGGGTGATGCCGTCGAGCAGCACCACGACGTCCTGGCCCAGCTCCACGAGGCGCTTGGCCCGCTCGATGGCGAGCTCGGCGACCAGCGTGTGGTCGGAGGCGTGCCGGTCGAAGGTCGAGGAGATGACCTCGCCCTTGACCGAGCGCTCGAAGTCGGTGACCTCCTCCGGACGCTCGTCGACCAGCACGACCATGAGGTGGACCTCAGGGTTGTTGGCGGTGATCGCATTGGCGATCTGCTGCATCATCAGCGTCTTGCCGGCCTTGGGCGGCGCGACGATGAGGCCGCGCTGGCCCTTGCCGATCGGCGCGACGATGTCGATGACGCGCGGCGTCAGCTTGGTCGCCTCGGGGTTCTCCAGGCGCAGGCGCTCCTGCGGGTACAGCGGCGTCAGCTTGGTGAACTCGGGGCGCTCCCGCGCCTCCTCCGGCGTCATGCCGTTCACCGTGTCCAGGCGCACCAGGGCGTTGAACTTGTTGACCTTGGCGTTGCGGCCGGTCGGCTGCTGCGGCGGCTCCTCGCCCTCGCGCGGCTGGCGCACGGCGCCGACGACGGCGTCGCCGCGGCGCAGGCCGGCCTTCTTGACCTGGTTCAGCGACACGTAGACGTCGTTGTTGCCGGGCAGGTAGCCCGAGGTCCGCACGAACGCGTAGTTGTCGAGGATGTCGAGGATGCCGGCCACGGGCAGCAGCACGTCATCCTCGCGCACCTCGACGTTCTCGAGACCTGCGACGTCCGGACCCTGGCGGCCGCGGCCGCGCTTGCGGTCCCGGCCCCGGTCACGGCCGCGGCGGCGACGCGAGTTGCGGTCGTCGTCGAGGTCGCCGGCGGTGCCCCGGTCGGCGGCGCGGTCCGCGCCGCGGTCGGCGGCACGCTCCGCGGTCCGGGTGGTGCCCCGCTCGGACCGGTCGGCGGTGCGGTCGCCGGCGCGCTCGGCGCCGGCACGCGAGGTGCGGCCGTTGGCGGACTGGCCGTTGCGGGCTTTGTCCTCGGCGGACTTGTCGGCGGTGCCGTCGGCGGCACCCTGTCCGGCGCCGCGACGGCGTCCGTTCTGCTCCCGCGGCGCCGCGACGGCGTCGGCCAGCTGGGCGAGACGGGCGGCCTTGTCGGCTTCCGTGCTCGCGGCGGCGCGCACACCCGAGGTGGTGACCTCGGCGGCGGCGACCGGCGCCTCGCTACGGGCAGGCTTGTCGATGGTGGGCTGCTCCGGGGTCGAAGCGGCACGGGCCGGGCGCTTCGTCGCGCCACCCGTCTTCTCGCGGATCGAGTCCACGAGGTCGCTCTTGCGCATCCTGGAGGTGCCCTTCACGCCCAGGTCTCCGGCGAGTGCCTGGAGCTCGGCGAGGCGCATGCTGCTCAGTGCTCCGGTGCCGGCCGCACGGCCGGTGGCTGACTGAGCGTTATCGGTGGTGTCTGTCACGAAGGACCCTTCCCCCTCGAACTGCGGCTGGTCGCCTGATCGCGGGCCGCGGGATAGTGGGCGCCCGGCGCCGAACGGCCGGAACGCGGAAAACCTCGCATCAGTGGTACGACGAAGACGGCTGACGGGGGCGTTGTCTGCCTTCTCGCGAGATGCGGTGGCCGTAGATCACGGCCTGCTACGGGCACGGCTGAGCGGCTGAGACTGTCGCTTGGTAGGCGGTGGGGAACCGATGTTGAATCCGTGTTCCCGCCACCATGGCTCAGGAGTGCTATCCCGAAGGTTCACTGCATACTACCACCCCGTACTGCTGGTGATCCTGGTCCGGCATGACTTCTCTTTGCCCCCGACGAGCCGGACGATAGCGCACCCGTGTTACCGGTAATCCTCCGGGCACGTGCACCCGTCAGATCGATCCCCGGGCTCAGCCGGCTCCAGCCCGCGGTCTCGTCCACGAGGTCCCGCAGGACGGCGTCACGCGCGGCGCGGTGCCCGGGTCCGGCGAGCACCAGGACGGTGGGCCCGGCGCCCGAGACGGTGGCCGGGACGCCCTCCGCACGCAGGGCCCGCAGCAGCTCGTTGGAGGCGCCCAGGACACCCGCCCGGTACGACTGGTGCAGCCGGTCCTCCGTGGCGTCGAACAGGAGCTCCGGACGCCGGGCCAGGGCCTCGACGAGGAGCGCCGCCCGGCCCGCCGTGAAGGCGGCGTCGCCGTGCGAGACCCGCGCGGGCAGGGCCGCCCGGGCGCGGGCGGTCGCGAGCCGCACGTCGGGCACCAGCACGGTGGCCTCGATCGCCGGGTCGATGTCGAGCCCGACCGCGCGCGGGCCGTCGGCGGTGGTCCACGCGACGGTGGCGCCGCCCTGGATCGCGGGCGCGGCGTTGTCGGGGTGCCCCTCGAACTCGGTGGCCAGGCCCAGCACGGTGGCGGCGTCGATGGCCCGCGGGTCGGCCAGCAGGGCGCGCGCGGCGACGATCCCGGCGACGACGGCGGCCGACGACGAGCCGAGGCCCCGGCCGTGCGGGATCACGTTGTGGCACGTCATGTGGATGCCGGTGGGCACGGCACCCGCGAGGTCCATCGTGCGCCGCAGCGCACGCACCACCAGGTGGTCCTCCCCCAGGGGGACCTCCCCGGCGCCCTCGCCCTCGACCTCCACGACCACGTCGGAGCTCGCCACCAGGCGCACCTCGACCTCGTCGTACAGGGCGAGCGCGAGGCCCAGGGAGTCGAAGCCGGGCCCGAGGTTCGCACTCGTCGCGGGCACCCGGACCCGCACGTGGTCGGCGCCGAGCTGCATCAGAGCGACAGCGCGTCGGCGATCGAGACGACGTCGGCGGAGACCCGTACGGGCTCGACCTCGCCACCGTCGGGCGTGCGCAGCGCCCAGCCCGGGTCCTTGAGCCCGTGGCCGGTCACCGTGATGGTGATGCGCGCACCCGCGGGTACGAGTCCGCGCTCGTGCCGGGCCAGCAGGCCCGCGACGCCGGCGGCCGACGCCGGCTCGACGAACACGCCGACCTCGGCCGACAGGATCCGGTGCGCCGCGAGGATCTGCTCGTCCGTGACGGCCTCGATGACGCCGCCCGAGGTGTCCCTGGCCTGTTCGGCCAGCTCCCACGAGGCGGGGTTGCCGATGCGGATGGCGGTGGCGATCGTGTCCGGGTCGTCGATCGGGTGGCCCTTGACGATCGGGGCGGCGCCCGCGGCCTGGAAGCCCCACATGGCCGGGGTGCGGCTCGCGACGCCCGCCTCGGCGTACTCGGTGAAGCCCTTCCAGTAGGCCGTGATGTTCCCGGCGTTGCCGACCGGCAGCAGGTGGATGTCCGGGGCGTCGCCCAGGGCGTCCACGATCTCGAAGGCGGCGGTCTTCTGGCCCTCGATCCGGTCCGGGTTCACCGAGTTCACGAGCTCGACGGGGTGGGTGTCGGCGAGCTTGCGGGCCGCCACGAGGCAGTCGTCGAAGTTGCCGTCGACCTGCAGCAGCCGGGCGCCGTGCGCGACGGCCTGGCTCAGCTTGCCCATGGCGATCTTGCCCTCCGGCACGAGCACCGCGCAGACCATGCCGGCGCGCGTCGCGTACGCCGCGGCCGACGCCGACGTGTTGCCCGTCGACGCGCACACGACGGCGCGGGCGCCGCGACCGGCGGCCGCGGAGATCGCGGCCGTCATGCCGCGGTCCTTGAACGAGCCGGTCGGGTTCATGCCCTCGACCTTCACGTAGACCTCGGCGCCCGTGCGCTCGGACAGCGCCGGGGCAGGCACCAGGGGCGTGCCGCCCTCGCCCAGCGTCACGATCTTCTGCTGGAGGTGGGCGGGCAGCCGGTCCGCGTACTCGGCGATCACGCCGCGCCAGAGGCGCGAGGCGGGCGCGGGGCCCGGGCCGGCGGAGGGGAGGTTCGGTTCAGCGGGCAGTACGGGCACGGTTCAGCCTTCGACTCTCAGGACGGACGTGATCTCACGGACCGGTTCGAGCGTGCGCACGGCCGCGATGGTGGCGGCCAGCGACGCCTCACGGGCGGCGTGGGTGGTCAGCAGCAGCTCGGCGGTGCCCTCGGAGGGCCCGGTCTGGCGCACGGTGTCGATGGAGACGCCGTGGTCGCCCACGACGCCCGCGACCTGGGCGAGGACGCCCGGGAGGTCGGCGACGAGCAGGCGGACCTGGTAGCGCGTCACGGCGGCGTCCGGCGGGAGCAGCGGGCGGGCCGCGTACGTGGACTCCTGCGGACCCTTGCCGCCGAGCACGCGGTGGCGCGCCGCCGAGACGACGTCGCCCAGCACCGCGGACGCCGTCGGCCGGCCGCCGGCGCCCTGGCCGTAGAACATGAGCGGGCCGGCGGCGTCGGCCTCGACGAAGACCGCGTTGAACGCGCCCTTCACGCCGGCCAGCGGGTGCTCCAGCGGCACGAGCGCCGGGTGCACGCGCACCGACACGCCCTCGCCGGTCTGCTCGGCGATGGCCAGCAGCTTGACGGTGTGCCCGGTGCGGGCGGCCCACGCGACGTCGTCGGACGTGACGCCCGTGATGCCCTCGCGGGCCACGTCGTCCGCGGAGACGCGGGTGTGGAAGGCGAGGCTGGCCAGGATGGCGGCCTTGGCCGCGGCGTCGTACCCCTCGACGTCGGCCGTGGGGTCCGCCTCGGCGTAGCCGAGCTCCTGCGCCTGCTTGACCGCCTGGTCGAGGTCGAGGCCGCTGGTGGCCATCTGGTCCAGCACGTAGTTGGTGGTGCCGTTGACGATGCCCAGGACCCGGCGCACGTGGTCGCCCGCGAGGGACTCCCGCACGGGCCGCACGATCGGGATGGCGCCCGCCACGGCGGCCTCGTAGTAGATGTCGACGCCCGCGGAGTCGGCCGCCTTGTAGAGCGTGGGGCCGTCCGCGGCCAGCAGCGCCTTGTTGGCGGTGACGACGGCGGCGCCGCCCTCGATCGCGCGCAGCAGCAGGGCCCGCGCGGGCTCGGTGCCGCCCATCACCTCGACGACGATGTCCGCGCCGTCCACCAGCGACCCGGCGTCCTCGGTGAGGAGCTCGGACGGGATGGCGGCGTCGCGGGGGCGGCTCGCGTCACGCACCGCGATGCCGGCGAGCTCCAGCGGGGCGCCCGCGCGGGCGGCGAGATCGGTGCCCTGCTCCAGCAGCATCCGGGCCACCTCGGTGCCCACGACGCCACAGCCCAGCAGTGCGACACGCAGCCCGCGGGCGGGCTCGGGGACAGGCACAGCGATCCTGCTTTCGTGTTCGGGGGACGGTCCGCTCCCGGTGCGGTTCCGCACGGGTCGGGACGTTGCGACCAGAGTAACCGGAGCGTCCGACATGCGGGCGTCCTGTCTCACGACGGCGGTCGTCGCAGCGGCGGCAGGTCCAACGGAACCGCCGAGGCAGTCACCAGGTGACTGCCTCGGCGGAGGGGCCGGCGGAACGGGTCGGACGGGGCCCGTCAGGCCTCGTTGATCCCGTGGCAGACCTTGTACTTCTTGCCCGAGCCGCACGGGCACTGCGCGTTGCGCGGCGTGCCCGGGAACGTACGGCCGTCGCTCGTGGCGGCCGTCGCCTCGCCGTGCAGGGACGCCCGGCGGCGCGCGCCGTCCGACGACTGCATGAACGCCGAGCCCGAGCCGTCCTCGCTCGGGGCCGAGTACGTCAGCGGCTGCTGCCGGTTCGGGGTGTCCAGACCCTTCGCGAGCAGGATCGGCTCGGTCGCGGCGCCCGCCGCGCGGCGCTGCCGCGGTGCGGGCGGCTGGGCCGGCTGTCCCTGCTGCGGGGCGGAGGCGGGCTGGACCACCGGGATCTGCGTGGTGGGCGGAGCGTCCGGCTGACCCGTGCCCAGGCGGCCGCGCGGCGGGACCGGGCCGGCGGCGGGCAGCTCGGAGCCGCCGTCCGCCACCTGCTCGGCACCCGGCTGCTGCACCGTGACCTCGAGGTTGAACAGGAACCCGACCGACTCCTCCTTGATGGCGTCGGTCATCGCCTGGAAGAGCTGGAAGCCCTCGCGCTGGTACTCGACCAGCGGGTCGCGCTGCGCCATGGCGCGCAGCCCGATGCCCTCCTTGAGGTAGTCCATCTCGTAGAGGTGCTCACGCCACTTGCGGTCCAGCACGGAGAGCACCACGCGGCGCTCGAGCTGGCGCATGGCCGGGGCCGAGAGCTCGTCCTCGCGCGCCTGGTAGGCCACCCGCGCGTCGGACAGGATCTCCTCGAGCAGCATGTCGCCGTCGAGCCGGTCGATCCCGCCGGCCTCCTCGGCGACCTCCTCCGGCGTCAGGGACACCGGGTAGACGGCCTTGAGCGCCGTCCACAGCGCGTCCAGGTCCCACTGCTCGGGCGTGCCCTCGGCGGTCGCGTTGGTCACGTACTCCGTGATGGTGTCCGTGAGGAAGTGCTGCACCTGCTCGCGCAGGTCCTCGCCCTCCAGCACGCGCAGGCGCTCGGCGTAGATGACGGTGCGCTGGCGGGACAGGACGTCGTCGTACTTGAGGACGTTCTTGCGGATCTCGAAGTTGCGGGACTCCACCTGGCCCTGCGCGGACATGATGCCGCGCGTGACCATCTTGGACTCCAGCGGCATGTCGTCGGGGAACCCGGCGCGGTTCATCATCGACTCGGCGAGGCCGGAGTTGAACAGCCGCATCAGGTCGTCCTGCATCGACAGGTAGAACCGGGACTCCCCCGGGTCGCCCTGACGACCGGAACGACCGCGCAGCTGGTTGTCGATGCGGCGGGACTCGTGCCGCTCCGTGCCCAGCACGTACAGGCCGCCGGCGGCCTTGACCTCGTCGTGCTCGGCGGCGACGCGCGCCTTCGCCTTCTCCAGCGACTCCGGCCAGGCGGCCTCGTACTCCTCCGGCGTCTCGACCGGGTCGAGGCCCCGCTCCGAGAGCTCGGCCACCGCGAGGTACTCGGCGTTGCCGCCGAGCATGATGTCGGTACCGCGGCCGGCCATGTTGGTGGCGACCGTGACGGCGCCCTTGCGGCCCGCCATCGCGACGACCGCGGCCTCCCGCTCGTGCTCCTTCGCGTTGAGCACGTTGTGCGGCACGCCGGCCTTCTTCAGCTTGGCGCTCAGCAGCTCCGACTTCTCGACGCTGGTGGTACCCACCAGGACCGGCTGCCCGTAGGCGTGCCGCTCCACGATGTCCGAGACCACCGCGTTGAACTTGCCGTCCTCGTTCTTGTAGACGAGGTCGGGCTGGTCGAGGCGCTGCGGCGGGTTGTTCGTCGGAATCGGGACGACGCCGAGCTTGTAGGTGCCCTGGAACTCGGCGGCCTCGGTCTCGGCCGTACCGGTCATGCCCGAGAGCTTGCCGTACAGGCGGAAGTAGTTCTGGAGGGTGATCGTGGCGAGCGTCTGGTTCTCCGCCTTGATCTCCACCCCCTCCTTGGCCTCGATGGCCTGGTGCATGCCCTCGTTGTAGCGGCGGCCCGCGAGGATACGGCCCGTGTGCTCGTCGACGATCATGACCTCGCCGTTCAGCACGACGTAGTCCTTGTCGCGCTTGAACAGCTCCTTGGCCTTGATGGCGTTGTTCAGGAAGCCGATCAGCGGCGTGTTCAGCGACTCGTACAGGTTGTCGATGCCGAGGTAGTCCTCGATCTTCGCGATGCCCGGCTCGAGCACGCCGACGGTGCGCTTCTTCTCGTCGACCTCGTAGTCCACGGTCGGCACGAGCCGCAGCACGACCTTCGCGAACTCGGTGTACCAGCGGTTCGCGTCACCCGCCGCGGGCCCCGAGATGATCAGCGGGGTGCGCGCCTCGTCGATGAGGATGGAGTCCACCTCGTCGACGATCGCGAAGTTGTGCCCGCGCTGCACCAGGTCGTCCGTCGACCACGCCATGTTGTCGCGCAGGTAGTCGAAGCCGAACTCGTTGTTCGTGCCGTAGGTGATGTCCGCGGCGTACATCTCGCGGCGCTGGGCCGGCGTCTGCCCCGACAGGATGACGCCGGTGGTCATCCCCATGAACCGGAAGACGCGGCCCATCAGGTCACCCTGGTACTTGGCCAGGTAGTCGTTGGTGGTGATGACGTGCACGCCGTCGCCCGACAGCGCGTTGAGGTACGCGGCGGTCGTCGCCACCAGCGTCTTGCCCTCACCGGTGCGCATCTCGGCGATGTTGCCGAGGTGCAGCGCCGCACCACCCATGATCTGCACGTCGAAGTGCCGCTGGCCGAGCGTGCGCCGGGCAGCCTCCCGGATCGCCGCGAACGCCTCCGGCATGAGCTCGTCCAGGGTGGCACCGTGCTCGAGACGCTCCCGGAACCGGGCCGTCTCCTCCCGGAGCTCGGTGTCGCTGAGCTCGACGAAGCTGGGCTCCAAGCGATTGACCTGCTCAGCCACATTGTGCAGCTTCTTCAGGACACGTCCTTCGCCGATGCGAAGGACCTTGTCGAGGATGGACACGCGGGTTCTCCCAGGTCGTCGTCGAGTTTCGCCGTCGCCCATCGTAGGCCGTAAACCTGAGCGGGTGGCCCAGAGCCGACCTCGGACCGACGGGGTTCGCTCTCGGGGTAACGATCACGGGAAGCATGCGGTTCCTGAGCCCGTCATGGGTTTCCCGTGACGAACCGGAGACCGACACCGGATAGAGTGGTCACATCGCCCACCCGCCCGCGCTCGCGCGGCAAGCCGTCCAGTGCTCGACCCCGGGTTCGCACCCGGTACCCCTGGCACGACGTCCTGTCCACGAGCCCTGACAGGACGGAACGGACGTGCTTCCGGTACTCCTCGCTCACGGCGTCCTCGCGCTCGCCGCGCCTGCCCTCGTCGACCGCCTCGGTCGACGCGCCTTCTGGGTGCTCGCCCTCGGTCCCGCCGGGGCCGCCGCGTACGCCCTGTCCCAGACCGGCGCCGTCCTGGCCGGCAGCACGCCCACGGAGCACGTGCCGTGGATCCCCGCGCTGGGCCTGGCCGTCGACCTGCGGCTCGACTCGCTGTCCTGGTTCATGCTGCTGATCGTCGGCGCGGTCGGCACCCTCGTGCTCCTGTACTGCAGCGCCTACTTCGCGAAGGACGCGCGCGGCCTGGGCCGGTTCGGCGGGTTCCTCGTGGCGTTCGCGGGCTCGATGGCCGGCCTCGTCACGGCCGACGACATGCTCCTGCTGTTCGTGTTCTGGGAGCTCACCACGGTGTTCTCCTACCTCCTGATCGGCCACTACGCCGACCGCACGTCGTCGCGCCGGGCCGCCATGCAGGCCTTGATCGTGACGACCGCGGGCGGCCTCGCGATGCTCGTCGGCGTGGTGGTGCTCGGGGTCGCCGCCGGCACCTGGAGCGTGTCGGCCGTCGTCGCCGACCCGCCGGCCGGGCCCGCGGTGACCGTCGCCGTCGTCTGCCTGCTGGCCGGCGCGGCCACCAAGTCCGCGCTGGTGCCCACGCACTTCTGGCTGCCCGCCGCGATGGCCGCGCCCACGCCCGTGTCCGCCTACCTGCACGCGGCCGCCATGGTGAAGGCGGGCATCTACCTGGTGGCCCGGTTCGCGCCCGCGTTCTCGGATCTCACGGCCTGGCGCACGGTCGTGCTCGTGCTGGGCGGCACCACGCTCCTGCTGGGCGGGTACCGCGCGCTGCGCCAGCACGACCTCAAGCTGGTCCTCGCGTTCGGCACGGTCTCCCAGCTCGGCCTGCTCACCCTCCTGCTCGGCTACGGCACGCGCGCCACCGCGCTGGCGGGCCTCGCGCTGCTCGGCGCGCACGCCATGTTCAAGGCGTCGCTGTTCCTCGTGGTCGGCGTGGTGGACGCGGCGACGGGCACCCGCGACCTGCGCAAGCTCGCCGGCGTCGGACGGCGGCTGCCCGTCACCGCCCTGGCCGCCACGCTCGCGACCGCCTCGATGATCGGCCTGCCGCCGTTCGCCGGCTACGTCGCCAAGGAGGCGGCGCTGGTGGCCTGGGAGCACGACGGCGACGTGCTCGGCCGGGTCATGACCGTCCTGGTCGCCGTGGGCTCGGCCCTCACCGTCGCGTACGGGCTGCGGTTCCTCTGGGGCGCGTTCAAGCCGCGCCTGCCGGCCACGGCCGGGCTCCCGGAACGGGAGGTCGCGACCGCGCACGGCGCGCCGCCCGGCACCACGCCGACGACGACGCCCGCCGCCCTGCCCGACGCCGCACCCGGCACGATCCACCCGCAGCCGTTCTGGATGGTCGCGCCGCCGCTGGTCCTGGCGGTGCTCGGCCTCGTCGTGGCTCTCGTGCCCCAGGTGGGCCAGGAGCTGCTCGCCCCGTACGCCAACACCTACCCCGTCGGAGAGCCGGGGCACCTCGCCCTCTGGGAGGGGTTCACGCCCGCCCTCGCCATCACCGTCGCCGTGTTCCTGGCCGGTGGCCTCGCGTTCTGGCAGCGCGTGCGGATCGAGCGGCTGCAGGACTCGCTGTGGTCCCCCGACGGCGCCGACGTGCTCTACCGCCGCTTCATGCGCAAGCTCGACCGCCTGGCCAGCGACGTCACGGCCGGCACCCAGCGCGGGTCCTTGCCCTTCTACCTGGGCGTCATCCTCGTGACGCTCGCCGTGGGGCCCGGGCTCGCACTCGCCCTCGGCCTGGTGGGCGAGCCGAACGGCCTCCCGGTCGCGCAGGACGCCGCCGGGCGCGACGGCGTGCTCCACCTCGGCCCGTTCGCCCTGGTGCCGTGGGACCGGCCGGCACAGCTCGTCGTCGTGCTCGTCGTCGTGCTGGCCGCCGTGCTGACCGCGCGGGCCCGGCGCCGGCTCAAGGCGGTGATCCTGGCGGGCGTCGCCGGTTACGGCAACGCGGCCCTGTTCCTGCTGCACGGCGCGCCCGACCTGGCCCTGACCCAGGTGCTGTGCGAGACGCTGACCCTGGTGGTCATGGTGCTGGTGCTCCGCCGCCTGCCGCCGTACTTCTCCGACCGCCCGCTCGCGGCCAGCCGCTGGGTACGGCTCGCGATCGGCGTGGTCACCGGCCTGGTCGTCATGGCGTTCGTGGCCGCCGCCCCCCTGGTGCGGGTGCACATGCCGGTGTCCGTCGACTTCCCGGTCGAGGCCGAGACCTTCGGCGGCGGGCACAACATCGTCAACGTCACGCTCGTCGACATCCGCGCGTGGGACACCGTGGGCGAGATCTCGGTGCTCCTGGTGGCCGCCACCGGCGTCGCGTCGCTCGTCTTCCTGCGGCAGCGCAGCGGCGACGTGCTGCGCCTCGACCGGGCCGCCAACCCGCAGGTGGTCCAGCCCGGCGACGGTGCCAGTACTGGTGCCGGTGCCGGTGCCCAGCCGGCGCGCCGGGGCAGGTGGCTGCTCGCCGGGCCCACGCTCGACCCCGTGCAGCGGTCGATGCTGTTCGAGGTGCTCACCCGCGTGATCTTCCACCCCATGATCCTGTTCGCGCTGTTCCTGCTGTTCAGCGGGCACAACGCGCCGGGCGGCGGGTTCGCGGCGGGCCTCGTGGCCGGCCTGGCCCTGACCGTCCGGTACCTGGCGGGCGGCCGGTTCGAGCTGGGCGAGGCCGCCCCGGTGCACCCGGGCCTCGTGCTCGGCACCGGCCTGTTCCTCTCGGCGGGCGTGGGCCTCGTGGCGCTGCTCGCTGGGCAGGAGGCGCTCGAGAGCACGATCCTCGACCTGCACCTGCCCGTGCTGGGCCACGTCCACCTGGTCACCAGCCTGTTCTTCGACGTCGGAGTGTTCCTCGTGGTCATCGGCCTGGTCATCGACATCCTGCGCACCTTCGGCGCGGAGCTGGACCGGCAGGCGGAACCCTTCGCCTGGTCGATCGGCGAACGACGGCGCGTCGAGGTGCGCGCGGGAGGTGACCGCGCATGATCGTGCTCGACACCGTGCCCTCGGGGGCGCTGCTGCTGACCGTCGGCGTGCTGTTCGCCTCCGGCGTCTACCTGCTGCTGGAACGGTCGCTGACCCGGGTCCTGCTCGGCTTCGTGCTGATGGGCAACGGGGCCAACCTCGCGATCCTCGTGGCCGGCGGCCGCGCGGGGGCGCCGCCCATCACCGGCGCCACCTCGGAGCCGATGAGCGACCCGCTGGCCCAGGCCATGGTGCTGACGTCCATCGTCATCACGCTCGCCCTGGTGGCGTTCGTGCTGGCCATGGCCTACCGCTCCTGGCAGCTGCACGGGCACGACGAGGTGCAGGACGACGTGGAGGACACCCGCATCGCGCGGCTCGCCGTCGCGGACGCGCCGTCGTACGCCGACAGCGACGCCGAGGAGTCGGGGTCCACGCTGGACGAGGAGGCGGTGGCCGTGCGGGACGAGGTCGCGCTCCCGGACCCCGCGTCCGAGCCGGACGGCGTCGCCCGGCCCGGCACCGGTGCCCGTGGGGGTGACGGCGCATGAACCTGTGGAGCACGGCGACACTCGTCCCCCTGCCCGTGCTGGTGCCGCTGTTCGCCGCGGGCCTCGCCCTGGCGCTGCACCGGTACGAGCGGGCACAGCGGATCATCTCCGTGGTCGCCCTGTCGGTGGTGGTGGCCGCCGCCGCGGGCCTCGTGGTCGCCGCCAGGGAGGGGCCGGTCGTCATCGACGTCGGCGGGTGGGCCGCGCCCGTCGGGGTCAACCTCGTGGCCGACCCGCTCTCGGCCCTCATGCTGCTGGTCAGCGGCGTGGTGCTGCTGTGCGTCCTGCTCTACTCGATGGCGCAGGGCATCGCCGACGGCGCCGACCGGTCGGCGCCCGCCACCAAGGACACCAAGATCCTGCGCAAGGCCCTGGAGGGTCAGGACCCCGACGCCGACGAGGACGTGCGCCGCGACGTGCTGCCCGTGGCGATCTTCCACCCGACGTTCCTCATCCTCGCCGCGGGCGTGGCGGACGCCTTCCTCGCCGGCGACCTGTTCAACCTGTACGTCGGATTCGAGATCCTGCTCGCCGCCTCGTACGTGCTGCTCACGCTGGGCGGGACCGTCGAGCGCATCCGGGCGGGCAGCATCTACGTGGTGGTCGCGCTGCTCAGCTCGATCGTGTTCCTCGTCGCCGTCGGCCTGGTCTACGCGGCCACCGGCACCGTGAACATGGCCCAGCTCGCCGAGCGGCTGCCCGACATCGACCCCGGCGTGCGGCTCGGCATCCAAGGGCTGCTGCTGCTCGCGTTCGGCATCAAGGCGGCCATCTTCCCGCTGTCCGCCTGGCTCCCGGACTCGTACCCGACGGCCCCCGCGCCGGTCACCGCCGTGTTCGCGGGCCTGCTCACCAAGGTCGGCGTGTACGCGATCCTGCGCACCCAGACCCTGCTCTTCCCGCGGAACGAGGCCCTGGAGGCCGTGCTGCTCGTGCTGGCGCTCGCCACCATGATCGTCGGCATCCTGGGCGCGGTCGCGCAGGACGACGTGAAACGCCTCCTGTCGTTCACGCTCGTGAGCCACATCGGCTACATGATCTTCGGGGTCGCGCTCGCCACCCAGGCGAGCACCGCGGCGGCCATCTTCTACGTGGTGCACCACATCACCGTGCAGACGGCGCTGTTCCTGGTCGTGGGGCTCATCGAGCGCCGCACCGGGACCACGTCGCTGGACCGTCTGGGCGGCCTCGCCACCCTGGCGCCCGGGCTCGCGATCCTGTTCTTCGTGCCGGCGATGAACCTGGCGGGCATCCCGCCGCTGTCCGGGTTCCTGGGCAAGGTGGGCCTGCTGGAGGCCGGAGTGGTGGACGGCTCGGCGCTGGCCTGGGTGCTGGTGGTGGGCTCGGTGGTCACCTCGCTGCTGACGCTCTACGCGGTGGTCCGGGCCTGGAACAAGGCGTTCTGGCAGCCCTGCCCCGAGAAGCTGCCCGATCCGACGCCCCTGCCCTGGGGCATGGTGGGGCCGACGGCGGCGCTGGTCGCCGTCGGGGTGGGGCTCACCGTGGCGGCGGGCCCGCTGTACGACTACGCCGACCGCGCGGCCGAGTCCGTCATGGACGGGCACACCTACATCGAGGCCGTGTTCCCCGACGGCGCGCAGCGGGGCACCGGCGAGTCGAACAAGGTCACCGACGACACCGTGGAGGTGGAGCCGTGAACCACACCGACACCGCGCAGAGCCGTTGGCGCCGGCGGACGCGCCGGGTCGTGACCCTGTGGCCGACCATGGTGGTGGGCGCCGTGCTCTGGGTGCTCCTGTGGGGCGACCTGTCCTGGGCGAACGTGCTGTCCGGGGTGCTGCTCGGCGCGCTCGTGGCGCTGGCCTTCCCGCTGCCGCCCGTCGGCACGGCCACGACCCTGCGGGTCGGGCCGCTGCTCCACCTGCTCGGCCGGTTCGTCGGGGACCTGGTGCTCGCGTCGTTCCAGGTGGCGTGGACCGCGGTGGTCCCGCGCCGGACGGCCCGCGGCGGCCCGACCCCGCACGGCGCCCTGGTCTCGGTGCCGCTGCGCTCGGACTCCGACCTGTTCATCGCCACGACCGCCGGCCTGTCCTCCCTGGTCCCGGGCACGCTCGTGATCGATCTCGACCGGCCCAGCCGGACCCTGCGGCTGCACGTGCTCGACATCGCGGCGTCCGGTGGGCCCGAGGGCGTCCGGGACGCCACCCTCGACCTGGAGGCCCGCCTGCTGCGCGCCTTCGCGCCGAGCGCCGAGCTGGCCCGGGTCGGGCTGGCGCCGTACACCCTGCACAAGGAGGAACGCCGATGATGCTCGCCGTCGGGGTGGTAGCGACCACCCTGCTCGCCGTGGGCGCGCTGCTCGCGGTGGTCCGGATCGAGCGCGGGCCGACCATGCTGGACCGGACCGTGGCGTTCGACGTGCTCACCACCGCCCTCGTGGGCGCCATCGCGGTCGAGGCCGCGATCTCCCGCCGCACCGAGTCCGTGCCCATCCTCGTGGTGCTCTCGCTGGTGGGGTTCATCGGGTCGGTGACGATCGCGCGCTTCGCCGCCGTCGAGCCCCCCAAGAACGGCACGGCCGCGCAGCGGTCCGGGCCGCGGCCTAGCTCGGTCGGCCCGGGTCCGGGAAGTGGTGCGGTCGCCGGCTCGGAGTCCGAGCCGACGTCGGACGCCGGGACCACGAACGCCGGCGGGGAGGTGTCATGACCGTCGTGACCGACGTCGCCGCCGCCGTCTGCCTGCTGCTCGGCGCCTTCTTCTCGTTCTCCGCGGGGGTCGGCGTGATGCGGTTCGACAACCTGCTCTCGCGGATGCACGTCGTGGCCAAGCCGCAGGTCCTGGGTCTGCTGCTGCTCCTGGCGGGCGTCGCGCTCCGGCTGCAGGACAAGGGCTCCGCGACCATGCTCCTGCTCGTCGCCATCTTCCAGCTCATGACGTCCCCGGTGGCCGCCTACATGGTGGGCCGGGCCGGGCTGCGCACCCGCTGCGTGGACGCGACGCTCCTGGACACCGAGGACGACGCCTTCCCGGTGCGCTCCTCGACGCCTGGGGACCAGGCGTGAGGTCCGGCTAGGGCGCGCCGCCGCTGGTGGCGGGCTCGTCCGCGGGCCGGTCGGCGGGCTCGTCGGGCTCGTCAGGCTCGTCGCCGGCCGTCGCCGCGGACCGGCGCTCCGCCTGGGCGTCGCGCATCCGCTCGGCGGCGTCGTACCCGAGCGCGGCCTCGGCCGCCTCGTCGGCGAGGGCCAGGCCGGCCGTGCCGTACAGGTGGAACACCGCGTCGGCGCCGTGCCGCTCGAGCTCGGCCGCGTCGTCGTCGTACCGGGCGATGGCGGCGACCGTGCCGTCGAAGCCGCTCGCCCGCAGCTGGGACAGCGCGATGAGGTTGGCGGCGTGGAACGGCATGGCGAGGATGGCGAGGCGGACGGCGCCGGCGCTGCGCACCCGGCCCCAGAACTCGATGTCCGTCGCGTCGGCCTGCACCACCGTGAAACCCTCGCCGCGCAGGGCCGCGACGCGGGTCGGGTCGTGCTCGACGCCCACGACGTCCAGGCCGTAGTCGTCGCGGAGCTGCCGGACGGCGCCGCGGCCGACCCGGCCCATGCCGAGCACCAGCGCCTCCGCGCCGGACACGTCGATGAGCCGCTCCTCGCGGTGCAGCCACTCGTTGGGCTTGGACGGGAAGCGCTTGGCGAGCGACATGGCGAACTCGTTGCCGCGCGTGTTGATCGCGGAGGACAGCACGAAGCTGGCGGCGACGGCGACGGCGAGCACGACGAGCCACTCGTCGTGCAGCAGGCCGGTCTGGGAGCCGACCGCGACGACGATGAGGCCGAACTCGGAGTAGTTGGCCAGCACCAGCCCGGACAGGATCGCCGTGCGTTTACGCAGGCGCATCAGGCGCAGCAGCACGGCCGTGACGATCGCCTGCAGCGGCAGCATGAGCAGCAGGAGCAACCCGACCACCGCGGCCTGCCAGGTGAGCTCGCCGGAGAAGCCGATCGAGACGAAGAAGCCGACCAGCAGCAGCTCCTTGACGGTGAACAGGTTGCGGGACAGCTCGGTCGCGGCGGGGTGACCGGCCAGGAGCATGCCCATCACGAGCGCGCCGAGGTCACCCTTGAGCCCGACGGCCTCGAACAGCGCGTAGCCCGGGCCGAGCGCGACGGCCACGCCGAACAGGGCCTGCAGCTCGCCGTGGCCCACCCGCGACCACACCTTGCGCAGCAGCCAGGCACCCGGGACAAGCAGCACGAGGGCGAACGCCCACGGGCTCGGCGGGTGGTCGGAGGCAACCGACAGGAAGACGACGGCGATCAGGTCCTGCATGACGAGCACGCCGATGGCGATCCGGCCGTAGAGGGCGGACTGGTCGGAGCGGCCGTCGAGCACCTTGACCACGAACACCGTGGAGGAGAACGACAGGGCGAGCCCGAGGAGCGCGAGAACACCCAGGCCCTCGCCCGCGAGCATCGAGAAGCCGACCACGCCGAGCAGGCCGAGGAAGCCCACCGCGATCGCGACGCTGACCAGCAGGTGCGCGACGGTGGTGAACCAGACGTCCCTGCGCAGCAGCGTCTTGACGTCGAGCTTGAGGCCGATGCCGAAGAGCAGCAGCGTCACGCCCAGGTCGGCGATGGTCCCGAGGTAGGCCGGCTCCTGGACGCCTGCTGCGTGGAGCACGAACCCGGCCACCAGGAACCCGACCAGGGGCGGCAGCCGGAGCAGCACCGCGCCCAGCCCGGCCGCGACCGTGGCTACCAGGAAGATCGCAGCGGTGGCCATGCCCCGAGTTTAGTTGTCGCGTGTTTCAGGAAACCGCCGCCTCCGCACGCAGCGCGGGTGAAAGGGTGCCCTTGTCCTCGACGGTCACGCCCTCCAGGCCCAGCCACCTGGCCATGGCGTGCAGCTCGTGCGCCAGCCGGGCCGGCGTGTGGTCCGTCAGCGTCGGTTCGGCGTGCGCCGACTGGACCCGCAGCACGCCGGCCGCCCGGTCGGCCTTGAGGTCCACGCGGGCCGTGAGCTGCGCGTCCTCGAGGAACGGGAGCACGTAGTACCCGTCGGTGCGCTGGGCGACGGGGGTATAGATGCCGATCCGGTAGCGCATGCCGAACAGGCGCTCCAGGCGGGTGCGCTCCCAGACCAGCGGGTCGAACGGGGCGAGCAGGGCCTGCCCCGCCGCGCGCCGTGGCCGGGCGGCGTCACGGTGCAGGAACCACTTCTCCGACCCGCCGGCCACACGCGCGGGCAGCAGCACGCCGTCCTCCGCGAGCTCGGCCAGGGCCCGGTCCGCGACCGGCCCCTTGAGCCGGTAGTAGTCCTTGATGCTGCGTGCGTCGCCGATCCCCTGCGCCCGCGCGCCGAGCTCCAGCAGGGCCTTCTTGGCCTCGAGCTCGGGCACGTCGACCAGGGCCGACGGCGGCAGCACCCGCTCCGGCAGGTCGTAGAGCCGCTCGAACTGCGCGTTGCGCCCCGCCGAGACCACCTCGCCGGTGAAGAACAGGTGCTCGACCACGCGCTTCTCGGTGCTCCAGTCCCACCAGGTGCCGCGCTTGCGGCGCACCGAGCGCCCCTCGGAGACGAACCGGTCGTGGATCTGGGAGGCCGACAGCGGACCCTCGGACGCCACCAGGTCGTGCACCTCGCGGACCTGCGGCGCGTCCGGCAGGCGCACGCCGTCCAGCTCGCGCCAGTCGTACTCCTCGGCGAACCACCGGCGGCGGAACGCCAGCAGCGGCCAGGCGCGCGGGGGCACGTAGGCCGCGACGTGCGCCCAGCTCTCCACGAGCCGGCGGTCCGCCACCGCGCCCCGCGTCGAGCGCCGGGCGTACCTGCCCGACACCGTGGCCCGGTCCAGCAGGTCGGTGTCGTACGGGCCCAGCCGGGAGAACAGCGGCAGCAGGTGCGCACGTGCCAGGACGTTCACCGAGTCGATCTGGAACAGGCCGAGCCGGTCGATCACGCCCTGGACGTGCCGCATGGTGCGCGGCCCGTCGGTGCGCGGGCGATGCAGGCCCTGGGCCGCCACGGCGACCCGGCGGGCCTGGTCGAGGGTCATCTGGATCGGTTGCACGGCCCCATCCTGCCGCGCACCACTGACACTGACCGGCCGGAGGGATGGGTGGGCGCACAGGCCTGTGGACAACCGGCGGCAAGGCGCGCGGGCGGGCAGGGTGGTCGGGTGCGTCCCGTCCGCGAGCTCGCTCGCCTCCTGCTGCCCGTCACCTGTCCCTGCGGCGAGCTCGACGTGCCCTGGTGCGCCGGGTGCGCGGCCCTCCTGGCCGGCCCGTTCGCGCGGGTCGAGCACGGCGCGCCCCGCCTGGACCGGCTCGACGGCGTGCCCCCGGTGCCCGTGTGGGCGCTCACGCCGTACGCCGGCCCCGTGCGCGACGTCGTCGTGCACTGGAAGGACCGCGGGCGGGCCGACCTCGACCGCCTCCTCGCACCGGCGCTGTGCCGGGCCGTCGCCCGCCTGGGGCCGGTGCTCTCCCCCGCGTGCGGCGCACCACTCGCGGTCGTACCCGTGCCGTCCACGGGAGCCGCGCGCCGGGCGCGCGGCCGCGAGCCCGTGGCCGTCCTGGCCCGGTCGGTGGCCCTGGGGCTGCACGACGGCGGGGTGCCCGCGCGCGTGGTACCCGCCCTCGCCCGGACCGGCCGCGGGCGTGACCAGGTGGGCCTCGGCGCACGGGCCCGCGGGCGCAACCTGAGCGGTTCCGTCCGCATGACGAGACGCGGGGCGCGGGCGCTCGGACAAAGATCCATGTGCATTCTTGTGGACGACGTGCTCACGACCGGCGCGACCCTCGCCGCCGTCGAACGGGCCCTCGAGGGCTGCGGGCACGACGTGCTGGGAGCAACCGTGCTGGCAGCGACGCCGACCCCCGGGACGCGAGCCGCGGATCGCGGAAACGTGACCGTCGGGTGAAAGCGGCGTTCCGATCCGAACCTGAAAGTGTGACAGATCTGTGTCGTCTTGTTCACCGTTGGTTGGGACTGTCGTTACCCAGGCGACGGAGTTAGCCTGAACCTCCCACGCAAGATCCGAGGCTCGACGAAGTTGTCGGGCGCCGCGACGGGAGGTGGTTCGTGCCCGGCACCAGCAGGGGGTGCCAGACCCAGTAGAGACGGGCGCGCGCCGCCGGCAAGGGACGGCGTGGCCCAGAGTTCCCGGAGCGGAGATACGCACATGGAAATTGTCGTTGTCGGCAGGCACACGGACGTGGCAGACCGTTTTCGCCAGCACGTGGAGGACAAGCTCGCCAAGGTGGAGCTGCTGTCCCCCTACGTACGCCGGGTGGACGTGGAGGTCACGCACGAGAACAACCCGAGGCTGTCCGAGAACCGCGAGCGCGTCGAGCTCACGCTGCGCGCCAAGGGCCCGGTGATCCGCGCCGAGGCTGCGGCAGACGACCGCTTCGGCGCCCTGGACCTCGCGATCGACAAGCTGAACGAACGACTCCGCCGAGCCCGGGACCGTCGCAAGGACCACCGGAACAACAAGGTGCTCGCCCCCGTGGACGTGCGCCCGCTCGACGAGATCCTGACCGACGGCGGCTCCGGTGGACCCGAGCCCCAGATCTCGACCCCGGCAGCGCTGGCCGCGCCGGGTGACTCCGTGGAGACCACGATCGGCGACTCGCCCGTGGTGATCCGCCAGAAGCTGCACCACGCCGACCCGATGACCCTCGACGACGCGGTCTACGAGATGGAGATGGTGGGCCACGACTTCTACCTCTTCATCGACAAGGAGACGTCGCGTCCGTCCGTGCTCTACAAGCGCAAGGGCTGGTCGTTCGGTGTGATCCAGCTCGACAACCCGTGCGGCGGCGCCCCGGTCACCGACCTGACGTAGCGAGACGGTGTAGCCGAGAGGGCACGGCCGAGAGCAGGACGGCGGCGAGGCGGATGCGGTTCCGCCTCGCCGCCGTCGTGTCTCCCGGCCGGACCCGGCCGGGTCAGCCGGGGTAGCTGACGAGGTCCACGTCCTCGGCGATCGGCTGCCAGACGCCGGTCTCCTCGTGCTCCAGGCTGCCGTCCTCGGTGAGCACGAGGATCCCCTCGTCGTTCACGCCCGCCGCGATCTGCACGACGTCGGTGAGCCCCGGGAGCTGGCGCGACTGCCCGGCGGTGCCGGCCAGGCCGCCGACGCCCGCGTTCCAGACGGAGGACGTCCCCTGACCGTTCCGGGTCAGGAGGGCGAGCGTGGTGAGCCCCGCCCAGCGGGCCTCCACGACGTCGGCCACCGGCGCGGCGACCGAGAGCGCCGGCGCCAGGCTGACCGGGGCGTGCTCGGCGTCGCGCACGATGCCGGCCACCTGCACCTGCCGGCCGGACGGCGTCTCGCTGACGACCGCGACGCGCGAGCCCTCCGGCGACACCGAGACGCTGATCACCCTGCGGCCCTTGAGCCACTCGGGCTTCAGCTCGACCACGTCGAGCGCGTCCGTCGCCACCCGCAGCTTGCCCGCGTCGCCGCTGGTCCACGTGCTGCCGAACTTGTCCACCGACGGCGCCGCCAGGTCGGACCCCTCCAGGACCGGAACCGGGCCCTCGCCCTCGTCGAGGGAGAGGTTGACGATCCGGTCCGTGCCGTCGCGCACCACGATGGGTGTGGTCCCGGGGCTGACGGCGAGCGCGGTCGGGTCGATGCCCGACAGGTCGACGGACACGTCGTGCTCGACGAGCCGGCCGTCGTCCACCCGGAACAGGCTGTCGTCCTGGAGCACGATCGCCTGGGCGATCGTCGCCGGGAGGTCCACGTCGGCCGCGTCGACCGACAGCCGGTTCTGGTTGCTGAACAGCTCGACGGGAATCACCCGGCCGGCGCCCTCGGAGAGGGTCGCGGAGAACTGCGCCGCGATCACCGCGCGCTGCGCCGCGGGCACCTCGCTGATCTGCTCGGTGAGCCGGATCGGCACGACGTCGGCGTCGTCCCTGCTCTGGACGGAGGGCGAGACGAGCCCGGTCCCGTCCGGCACCAGGGACTGCGTGGCGCCCTGGAGCCACTCGGGCGGCCCGGCGAGGATCTGCTCCACGGCCACCTTCTGCCACAACCGGCGCGGGAACCAGCGCAGGTCGGGCACCAGGGTCGTGACCTCGTTCGCGCTCGGGAAGTACAGCCGCGTGGCCCGGTACTGGTTGGCGAAGAGGTTGGCGGGCACGAGCACACCGTTGTCGAGGGCCGAGATGCGCCACTCGCCGCCCACCATGACGAGCGTGAACCGGTAGCCGACCTCGCGCGGGCTGCCCACCTCGGTGTAGGCGCCGGTGCTGTCCAGGGTCGCGATGGTCGTCGCCTTGACGACGATCTCCACCGTGTCGGTGGTCCCGAGGTCGATCTCCTCCTCCAGCGGCTCCGGCAGCGGCGCCTCGCGGACGACGCGCACCGCCTCGTCCGGGTTCCAGGCGACCGAGACATCGGCCGTGAGGAACTCCCGGGCGGTCTGGAACTCCTTGGGCGACGTCGCCGCAGCCGCCGCAGCGCCGAGGAAGCCCGACACGATCGCCTGCGGCTCCGTGCCGGGCATGGGTCCGCGCGGCAGCATCGCGATGTCGGCCTGCGGCTCGACGGGCGCGGTGCCCACCCGGACGGGGCCGGAGGTGGGGATCTGGGCGCAGGCACCGAGCCCGACGGCGGTGAGCAGGGCGACGGCGACGGCGGCCACCGTGTTCGCCGCCCTGCGGTTCGCTGCCCTGCGCATCAGTGCACCTCCAGGTCGTTCGTCGCGGGTCTCGATCCGGCGCGCTCGCCGCGCTCGTCCGGCTCCGCGAGATCCAGCCCTGCGAGCTCCGGCTCCGCGAGCTCCGGCTCCGCGAGCTCCGGCTCGCCGGGCTCGGTACGGGAAGGCCTGGAGTCCGACAGACCCTGACCGGACAGGTCCGGGATCTGCGTCGGCGTCGGACCGGCGGCCGGGTGCACCGCGGGGACCTGACCCGTGCGCGCGCCGAGCCCGTGCGAGGCGGGCGCCATGGTCACCGGCGGCTCCCCCAGCTGGATGCCCGCGCTGCGCGGGAGCGTGAGGCGGAAGCTCGCCCCCTGCCCCGGGCGGCCCCAGGCGTCGAGGCGGCCCGCGTGCAGGTGGGCGTCCTCCAGGGCGATCGCCAGGCCCAGGCCGGAGCCGCCCGTGGTGCGGGCGCGCGCCGGGTCGGCCCGCCAGAACCGGTCGAACACGTGCTCGACCTCCTGCTTGGTCATGCCGACGCCGTAGTCGCGCACCACGACCGCCACCGCGCGGTCGCTCTCCGCGACCGTCACCTCGACGGGGCGCTCCTCCGCGTGCTCGATCGCGTTGACCACGAGGTTGCGCAGGATGCGCTCGATCCGGCGCGGGTCGAAGTCGGCTGCGGCGTCGCCGTCGGGCAGGCGCACCGAGACCCGGACGTCCTTGGTCTCCGCCAGCGGGGCGGCCTGCTCCACCACGGACATGACCAGGTCGCCCAGGTCGCGGCGCTCGGCGTCGAGCACGGCGGCGCCGGCGTCGAACCGGCTGATCTCCAGCAGGTCGGCCAGCAGCGACTCGAACCGGTCGATCTGACCCAGCAGCAGCTCGGCGGACCGGCTGGCGTCCGCGTCCATCTGGTCACGCGACTCGTGGATGATCTCGCTCGCCATCCGGATGGTCGTCAGCGGTGTGCGCAGCTCGTGCGACACGTCGGAGACGAACCGCCGCTGCATCGCGGAGAGCTCCTCCATGCGCCGGATCTGGTCCTGCAGGCTCTCGGCCATCTCGTTGAACGACCGCGCCAGGCTCGCCATCTCGTCGGCGCCCCGCGCGCCGGGCATGCGCTCCGAGAGGTGCCCCTCGGCGAGGCGCTCGGCCACGGTCGCGGCCCTCGTCACCGGCGTCACCGTCTGCCGGGCCATCGTCCACGTGACGACGCCGAGCAGGGCCAGCATCCCGAACCCGCCCGCGAGCAGCACGCGGTGCACGAACGATAGCGTCTCCTGCTCGGGCTCCAGGGAGTAGAGGTAGTAGATCTCGTAGCGGGCGTCGGGCGCCGCCTGGACCGTGGAGCCCACGATGACGCCAGGCCGGACCACGCTCGGGTCGTCGACCGCCGGGATGCCCACCGCCTGCAGCACCTGGTCGTCCTCGGAGGCGATGTTCGCCTGGCGCAGCTCGTCGGTGATGACCACGTCCCTCAGGTCGCCCCGGGACACGACGTCGGACACCTGCGCGGTACCGCCGGGCTCCTGCAGCAGGAAGTAGTCCTGCGCGGTGGAGCCGCTGGTGGCGGTGAGCGTCGAGACCGTGTCGTTGAGCAGGCTCTGCAGGTCGCCGTTCGACGTCGTCGCGGAGTTCGAGAAGTTCTCCGAGACCTGCGTCGTCAATGCGGCGGCCTCCCGGTCGATCGCCGCGAGCCGCTGCTCGTAGATCCCGTCCCGCACCGACGTCGACAGGTACAGCCCGAGCACCGCGATCGCCGCCAGGCCGATCGCGAGCGCGGTGGTGACGACACGCAGCTGCAGCGAGGAGCGCCACTGCGCGACCCCGCGGCGGGTGGCCCGGACCGTGACCACCCGGACCCGTGAGACCACTCGGCGAAGCCGTGTGACCAGGCCGGACGGCATCAGCGTGTCGCGCCCGCCTTGTAGCCGACGCCGCGCACCGTCAGGACGATCTCCGGGTTCTCCGGGTCACGCTCGATCTTGGAGCGCAGGCGCTGCACGTGGACGTTGACCAGGCGCGTGTCCGCGCTGTGCCGGTAGCCCCACACGCGCTCCAGCAGCACCTCGCGCGTGAAGACCTGCCACGGCTTGCGCGCCAGCGCGACGAGCAGGTCGAACTCGAGCGGGGTGAGCGCGATGCGCTCGCCGTCGCGCGTCACGGTGTGGCCCGTGACGTCGATCTCGACGTCGCCCACGACCAGCCGCTCCGGGCCCGGGTCCTCGCTGCGGCGCAGGCGGGCCTTGATCCGGGCGACGAGCTCCTTGGGCTTGAACGGCTTGGACACGTAGTCGTCGGCGCCGGACTCGAGGCCCACCACCACGTCGAGCGTGTCCGACTTGGCCGTCAGCATGATGATCGGCACGCCCGACTCGGCGCGGATCTCGCGGCAGACCTGGACGCCGTCCTTGCCCGGCAGCATGAGATCGAGCAGCACGAGGTCTGGCTGATGGGTCCGGAACATGCCCAGCGCGGAGTCCCCGTCGGCGCAGAAGATCGCCTCGATGCCCTCGCCCTTGAGGACGATGCCGATCATCTCCGCCAGTGCTGTGTCGTCGTCGACGACAAGAACTCGTACCTTCATGCCCTCCAGTGTGCCAGCCTGGTCCAGCAAACCCGGCCTTGTGGGCCCCGACCTGGCGTGTTCGGCCCAGGTTCACCCGGTGGGGGTATGCCGCGGGCCGCGGGTGGACCGCATCCCGGTACGGGGGAAAACCCCCGGACAACCCGGCGGTCGACCCCATGTCGCCGCCGCCCCGTGAGGGGCGAACCTGGCACCATGACAACCATGACCGCCGACCGGCTCGCACCCGTCGCCGTCCCGGGCGGCGCCGCGCGGCCTGGCCCCGGCTTCCTCACCGCACCGTTCGCGGCCCGCACCTGGCGCGAGCAGGGCTACCTGACGCTGGTGCTCCTGCTGGCCCCGTTCGCCCTGACCTACACGCTCTTCGCGGTCAGCTTCACGGCCGGCATCGCCGTCACGGTGGTCGGGCTGTTCGTGGCCGGGGCCGTCGTGGCCGGTGGCCGCGGCTGGGGCGCGATGTACCGCGGTCTCGCCCGCGACCTGCTCGACCTCGAGGTCGCCGTGCCCGCCCCGTACGTCCGGCCGCGCGGCTTCTGGCGCACGATCGGCTCCCTGATCGGCGACGCCACCGGGTGGCGCGCCCTGCTGTTCATGTTCGTCACCTTCCCCCTCGCCATCCTGTCCTTCGTCACGAGCATCACGTTCCTGGCCACCGGCCTGGGCGGCCTGACCTACTGGTTCTGGTACCGGTACCTGCCGGAGCAGACCGGCAGCGACGGCGCGCTGCACCGCGGCGCCCAGTTCGGCGACGCCTACTTCCTGGACACGCCCCCGCGCCTGGCCCTCGCCGCGCTCGCCGGGCTGCTGCTGCTCCTCTGCTGGCCGTGGATCACGCGGATGTTCGCGCTGCTCTTCCGGGTGCTCACCGCCGGCCTGCTGAGCCCCACCCGGGCGAGCCTGCGGGTCGCCGAGCTGGAGCGGTCCCGCACCGGCACCGTGGACGACGCCGACGCCCGCCTGCGCCGCATCGAGCGCGACCTGCACGACGGCACACAGGCCCGCCTGGTCGCCGTCGCCATGCAGCTCGGCGAGGCGCGCGAGCAGCTGGCCGACGGCGGCGACGTCACCCAGGCCGCCGAGCTGGTCGACACCGCGCACGCGTCGACCAAGGAGGCGCTCACCGAGCTGCGCGAGCTGGCCCGGGGCATCCATCCGCCGGCGCTCGACAGCGGCCTCGGCGTGGCGCTGGAGACCCTCGCGGCACGGTCGGCCCTGCCCGTCACCGTCGACGTGGACCCGAGCGTCGAGGCGGACGGCCGCCTGGCCCCGGCGCTGGAGTCGATCGCCTACTTCAGCGTCGCCGAGCTCGTCACGAACGCGGCCAAGCACGCACGCGCCTCCGGCGTGTACGTGCTGGTCGAGCCCGCGGCCGAGGTCGGCGGCGCAGGGGCGGCGCTCCGGATCCGGGTGCGCGACGACGGCCGCGGCGGCGCCGTGGTCGTCGCGCCCGACGGCTCGGGTCTTCGGTCCGGCCTGGCCGGGCTGGCCGACCGGGTGCGGTCCGTCGACGGCACGTTCGACCTGTCCAGCCCCGCCGGCGGGCCTACGGTGGTCACCGTGACCCTGCCCACCCCCAGCCCGTCCGGACGCGCGTGACCGGCCCGGCCGACCCGACGTCCGGCACCGGCACCACCGGCACCGGTCTGCGCGTGATCGTCGCGGAGGACTCGGCGATCCTGCGCGACGGCCTCGCCGCGCTCCTGACGCGACGGGGCCACACCGTGACCGGCGTCGGCGACGGGAACGCGCTGGAGCGCGAGGTCGCCCGCGCCGTCCGGGAGGAGTCGCTGCCCGACGTCGTCGTGGCGGACATCCGCATGCCGCCCACCTTCACCGACGAGGGCCTGCGGGCCGTGCTGAGCCTGCGCGCCCGGCACCCGCGCCTGCCCGTGCTGCTGTTCTCGCAGTACGTGGAGACGCGGTACGCGAGCCGGCTCCTGGCCGGCGACGCACGCGGCGTCGGCTACCTGCTCAAGGACCGGGTGGCCGACGTGCGCGACTTCGTCGACGCGCTCGGCCGCGTGGCGCAGGGCGCCACGGTGCTGGACCCGGAGGTGGTCACGCAGCTCATGGGCTCCGCTCGGCAGGACACCGCCCTGGACCGCCTGTCGGCCCGGGAGCGCGAGGTGCTGGGTCTGATGGCGCAGGGCCGGTCCAACAAGGCGGTCGCGGACCTGCTGCACCTGTCGGCCGGGGCGGTCGAGAAGAACGTCGCGGCCATCTTCACCAAGCTGGACCTGCCGCAGGACGCCGCCGACCACCGCCGGGTCCTGGCCGTGCTCCGCCACCTCGGCGTGTGACCGCGCGCGGAGCCCACGACCGAAAACCGATAGACCCCCTAACGTTTCTTGTCTAGCATGTGTCCGATTCGGCATGGACCGGATGAACCGGACAAGTGGACAGGGGAGATCTATGGGCAGAACGCAGAGGTTGCGCCTCGCGGCCATGGCGGCCGCCGTGACCGTCACGGCGACGGTGGCCGTCGTCCCGACGGCCTGGGGCGCGGCCGCCACCGGCGCGCCGCCGGCCCGCGTGGCCAAGACCGCCGACACCGGGATCGTGTCGGCCGTCGCGCCGGTCCTGAAGGCGGACGGCGCCTCCCGGCGCACCTACTCCGCCCAGGAGCTGCAGCGGGTCGACGCGGAGGGCGGGGACCCCGCCGTGCTGGAGTACTGGACGGAGGAGCGGATGGCGGCAGCGAAGCCGTTGGACGCCCCCGGGGACCCCGCGCTCGTCGAGAAGATGGCGAAGGGGGTCGCCGCGGAGCTCATGGCCGGCACCACGGTGGGCCGCGCGGGCGGCCTGCCGGCGGCCCCGCTGGGTGACGCCGCCCAGGACGGCAAGGTCGTGACCCGCCCGGTGGCACCCGAGGGCGCCCCGGCGGGCGGGGCGCAGACCCAGTCGATCAACACGTTCCCGATCAGCACCGGCAAGCTCTTCATCGGTGGCTACGGGAGCGGGAGCTACTGCTCGGCGGCCACGATCAACACCAGGTCGAAGCGGGTGGTGATCACCGCCGGGCACTGCGTGCACGAGGGCCGGGGCGGTACCTGGCACAGCAACCTGGTCTTCGTGCCGAGGTACGACGGCACCGCGGCCGACCCGACGCCCTACGGGACGTTCCAGGCGCGCACCCTGCACACCTTCAAGACCTGGGTCCAGAAGGGCGGCACGGCGCAGGGCTGGTACCGCGACGTCGGGATGATGACCACGTTCGCGAACGAGGCGGGGCAGCGCGTGGTCCCGGCCGTCGGCGGCAACGGGCTGAAGATCGACCAGTACTACCGCTGGCCGGTGAAGGTCTTCGGGTACCCGTCGAACCGCGACTACGGCGAGGTGATGTGGGGCTGCCAGGGCATGACCCGCAAGAGCAGCGTCGCGGCCCGCACCTCGCTGATCAGCGGGTGCAACTTCGGCACCGGGTCCTCCGGCGGCCCGTGGGTGTGGCACTACAGCGACCGCACGCGCCTGGGGTACGTCCGCGGGGTCACCTCGTACGGGACCCCGCAGAACCGGTCCATCGGCGCGCCGCACTTCGACAGCGCGGTGCACCGGCTCGCCGTCCAGACCAACGGGTGAGCAGCAGCGCCCGGCCGCCTCGTGCGACCGGGCGCTGCTCGTCCGGGTCGGCCGGCGGCCGCTCCGTGAGAGCCGGTCGGTCAGAGCCGGCCGGCGGCCTTGAGGGCCAGGTACTCGTCGGCGAGCCGCGGCGCGAGGTCGTCCGGCAGCGCCTCGACGACGTCGGCCCCGTAGCGGCGCAGCATCGTGGTGACCGCGGTGCGTTCCAGGTCGCCCCGGGCCGCGGCCGCTGCGTCGTACACGTCGGCCACCGTCTCGCGGCCGGCGCGCAGCGCCGCCACCTCCTCGTCCGCGACGGAGGCGACGACCACGGTGTGGTCGCGGGCGAGCTGGTCCACCACGGGCAGCAGGCCGTTCTCCACCGCCGCCGGGTCCAGGGTGGTGAGCAGCACCACCAGCGCGCGCTGCGTCATCCGGGTGCGCACCTGCGCCACCACGCCCGGCCAGTCCGTCTCCAGCAGCACGGGGTCCACGGTGGCCAGCGACTCCGCCAGGGCCGGCATGAGCCGGGGTCCGGCGGCACCCGCCACACGCGCCCGCACGGTGCGGTCGAACGCCACGAGCTCCACGCGGTCGCCCGCGTGCCCGGCCAGCGCCGAGAGCAGCAGCGCCGCCTCGATGCTGGCGTCCAGGCGCGGCGCGCCCGTCGAGTCGGGCGCGCCCACGCGGGCCGCGGCCGTGCGGCCGGTGTCCAGGACGATCAGCACGCGCCGGTCCCGCTCGGGACGCCAGGTGCGCACCACCACCTCACGACGGCGGGCGGTGGCCCGCCAGTCGATCGAGCGGACGTCGTCGCCCACCACATACTCCCGCAGCGAGTCGAACTCCGTGCCCTCGCCGCGGATCTGCACGGCGGCGCGGCCGTCCATCTCCCGCAGCCGGGCCAGGCGCGACGGCAGGTGCTTGCGGCTGGCGAACTCCGGCAGCACGCGCAGCCGGCCCGGGACGGGCAGCGTCACCTGGCGGCCGGCCAGGCCCAGCGGCCCGAGGCTGCGGACGGTCACGCCGCCCGCCGCCCGGTCGCCGCGCCGCGTCGGCACGAGGACGGTCGGCAGGCGCGCGGCCTCGCCGTCGGGCAGGTCCACGTGGTGGCGCCCCGGCCCGCCCGACGCCGGGCGCACGCGGTCGGACCTGCCCCGCCCCGGACCCGCACCGGCCGACGGGCCCCACGCGTCCCGGACCACCGCCCGCAAGCGCCGGCCGGACGCGTTGCGGACCACGAGCTCGCTCGTCGCCTCGGAGCGCAGCCGGACCGACGCCGGCACGCGCCGCTGCACCGCCACGCGGCGCGGAGAGGCGGCCAGGACGACGTCGGCCACGCACACCAGGACCACGAACGTGGCCCAGACCAGCACCGTCCCGTTGGCCGGCAGGAGCAGCACGGGCACCACGCCGAGCCCCATCAGGGCGGCAGCCCGCCACGTCACGACCATGCGGCCCTCAGCGCGGCACGGGCACGGAGGCCAGCACCGTGTCCAGCACGCCCTCGGCGGTGACGCCCTCGAGCTCGGCCTCGGCGCGCAGCTGCACGCGGTGCCGCAGCGTCGGGTGGGCCAGCGCCTTGATGTCGTCCGGCGTCACGAACGAGCGGCCCGACAGCCACGCCCAGGCCCGCGCCGTGCGCAGCAGCGCGGTGGCGCCACGCGGCGAGACACCGAGCGAGAGCGACGGCGAGAACCGCGTGGCGCGGCACACGTCGACGGCGTAGCCCAGCACCTCGCGCGACACCTGGACGCGCGCGACCTCGGCGCGGGCGCGCTCCAGCACCCCGGCGTCGGCCACGGGCGTGACGCCGGCGGCCGCCAGGTTGCGGGGGTCGAACCCGGCGGCGTGCCGGGCCAGGACCTCGACCTCCTGCTCCCGCTCGGGCAGCGGCAGCACGAGCTTGAGCAGGAACCGGTCGAGCTGGGCCTCGGGCAGCGGATAGGTGCCCTCGTACTCGACGGGGTTCTGGGTGGCGATGACCAGGAACGGGTCCGGCAGCGGGCGCGGCGTGCCGTCCACCGACACCTGACGCTCCTCCATCGCCTCCAGCAGGGACGCCTGGGTCTTGGGGGGCGTGCGGTTGATCTCGTCCGCCAGCACCAGGTTGGTGAACACCGGTCCCTCGCGGAACGAGAACTCGGCCGTGCGCGCGTCGTAGACGAGCGAGCCCGTCACGTCGCCCGGCATGAGGTCGGGCGTGAACTGGATGCGCTTGGTGTCCAGCTTCAGGGCCGCCGCGAGGGTGCGGACCAGCAGCGTCTTGGCGACACCCGGCACACCCTCCAGGAGCACGTGGCCCTGGCACAGCAGCGCGATGAGCAGGCTGGTCACGGCCGCGTCCTGCCCGACGACGGCCTTGCCCACCTCCGTACGGACCGCCGCCAGGGCGGAGCGCAGCTCCTGCGACGGGGCGGGCGGCTGGGCCGGGGCGGGCGCGGCGTCGACCGGGCCGGCCGCGGCCGGGCCGTTCACCGGCACCGTCTGCACGGTCTGGGCCGCCGGGGCGGCGGGCGCCCCGGGCTGCCCGGCCTGCGGGTCGGACGTCGGCTCCGCGGGCCGGCTCGCGCTCTGCGCGGGGAAGGCTGGTTCGGTCACGGTCGGTGGACCTCGCTCTCCAGGGTGTCGAGTCGGCGCACGAGCTCGGCGAGCGCGGCGTCGTCAGCGGGCGGTGGGCCGTAGAGCAGGTCTGCCACCTGCTGCGACGGGCGGTTCGTGGCGGCCACGACGGCGTCGACCACGGTGTTGGCGTCGGACGAGCGGGCCAGACCGAGGCGCGAGGCGATCCGGTCGGCGGACGCCGCCCGCAGGCCGGCGGCGGCGTGCCCGCGGGCGCGGGCGGCCCGGTACAGGCGAGCGCGACCGCGCGTGGCCTCGGCCGAGCGGACGAGCACCGGCAGGTCCTCGACGACCAGCGGCCCCATGCGGCGCACGCGCCAGAGCGCGAGCAGCACCGCGGCCAGCAGGGCCACCAGGGCGACCGGCGCGGAACCGGGCGGCATGACCGCGTTCACCTGGCCACGTTCGGCGGGGGTGGGCTCGTCGCTGCCGGTGGTGATGTCCATCGGGTCCGGGACCAGCCAGACGAGGTCCTCGTTCTGGCCGAGCATCCACAGCGCGAGCGCCGAGTTGCCCTCGTCGAGGACGGTGCCGTTGCGGAGCACCGCGGGGTCGCTGACCACGGTCACCGACCGGTCCGGGAAGTCCAGGCGGGCGTAGGCGAACGCGCCGGCGCCGTCCGGCCAGCACAGGACCGGGCGCACGTGGTCGCCGGCGGCGGACGCGTCGTACAGACCGGGCGCCAGCGTGACCGCGCCCGCCGCCTGCGCCGCCGGGTCGTCGCACTGCGGCTCGACCGGGTCGGGCCGCTCGCCGTAGGTGATGTCGAGCTTGTCGCGGCTCACGCCCGCGACCATGCTGTAGTCCGGGTTGAGCACGACGAGGTCGGCACCCGTGCGGTTGAGCGCGGAGACCTGGTCGTCCGCGAAGAACGACGGGTTCGGCGTGACCAGGAGCGTGCTGTCCGGCCCGGCCGCGGCGACGGCGTCGGCCACCGAGGTGACGTGGGTGATGCGCACACCCTGGTCCTTCAGGACCTCGGCCACGGCCATGGCCCCGTCCGGCTCCGGGTTGTCCGGCGCGTTGGGCTCGGCGGACGTCGGTGTGCGGACCACCGCGAGGAACAGGACGAACAGGGCGACCGCGGCGAGCACCGTCAGCGGCCAGCGCATCCGGCGCCACCGGCTCGCGGCGCGTGACCGGCCCGTGGTGTCGTCGCCGATGACCACCGGCGGCTCGTCGACCGGCCCCGTGGCCGCGGCCGGCACCGCCGAGGGCGGCGTCGGGGCGGGCGGCGCGGGGGCGTACGGGGAGGGCAGCTGCGTGGTCATGCGGACACCCCCGGCTTCTCGTGGGCGCCCCGGGCGGCGTCCGCGGGCTCGTCGTCGTGCGTATCGGGGCCGGAGCCCGTGCCGGTAGCGGTCGCGGGGACCGCCGCGGGCCGGGCCGCGGTGACCTGGGCGTCGAGCTCGCGGAGCGCGGCGTCGTCCGCCGCCGTGGCGACCCGGTCGCCGTACTCGACGCCGTCGAACAGGTCGGCGCCCGAGCGCAGACCGGCGGCCTGTCCGGGCAGGCGCTCGCCCGCGTCGCCCGCGGCCTCCTGCGCCGTGCGGCCGGGTCGCGGCTCGATGATCACCCGCTCCTCCAGGGACCGGACGACGGCGCGGAAGCGTTCCACGGCCGCCGTCCGCCAGTCGCCCGACGCCGCCGCGGCGTCGGCCGCGGCGCGCATCTGCGCGGCCGTCCGCGCGTCGTCGGCGTCGAGCACCTCGGCCTTTCCCGTCCGGTCGCGGCCGAGCCGCACCGGTCCGGCGATCAGCCAGGCGATCACCAGGACGACCACGGCGACGACCGCGAGGACGATCCCGAGCTGGGGCCCCGACATCGCGGTGTCGGGCCAGTCGATGCCGTTCAGCCAGTCCAGGACCCAGCGGATCACGCGCGACAGCAGCGACTCGCGCTCCGCGTACTCGGGGCGCTGCAGCTCGCTCGTCAGCCACTCGCGTGCGGTGTCCCGGTCCGGGACGACGGGCAGATCGGCCCTCATGTCACTTGTCCGCCGCGGCTGCGGCCGCGGCCTGCAGCTGCACGTCCAGTCCCTCGCGACGCATCCGGGTGTCGATGTAGAGCAGGGCGGTGACGCCACCGAGGAACAGGACGCTCATGCCGCCCGTGATGACGTAGGTGACCCCGTAGCTGACGGCCACGGCCACGTCGCTGGCGGACATCATCGCCAGGCCCAGGACGGCGCCGATCGGGAGGGACACGATCTGACCGATCACGCTCAGGATGATCGAGGTCAGCAGGTAGATGCCGAGCACCCGCCAGAACGAGCCGCGCGAGAGCTTCCAGGCGCGGGTGAACGTCGCCCAGAAGCCGCCGCCCTCGACCGCGAGCGCGGGCGGGACGAGGATCACGCGGGTGAACGCCCAGACGCCGGCCACCACGAGCCCGGCGAGCACGACGAGCAGGCCGACCACGCCGAGCGTCGGGTCCACGGAGAACAGCCCGACGACGATGCCGACGGCGAGCACGTAGGCCACGAGCACGACGAGGGTGCTCAGCAGCGAGAAGCCGATCAGGAACCAGGCCCGCTTGGCGACGCGACGCCACGCGTCGGACACCGAGATCTTGCGGCCGATGACCGAGTCGCTGACGGAGACGGCCATGACGCCCATGGCGAGAGGCGAGGCGAGCATGAGCAGCAGGCTCGTGCCGAGCAGCGACCCGTAGGTCACCCCCAGCATGTCCTGCGTGAACCCGAGGTCCTGCATGGCCGGGTCGTTCTCGAGCTCCGCGAAGAAGCTGCCCCACAGGTCGGTGAACCAGGTGGTCAGCGGGATGCTGAGCAACGTGCCGATCGCGACGGCCACGACCACGATGATGGCCGTGAGCCCGAGCGTGACGGCAGGGTTGTGCCGCACGGCGCCGAACGCGCCGTCGTACAGCTCGCCCAGGGTGAGCGGGCGCAGCGGGACGATGCCGGGCTTGTCGGCCGCGGGCCGGTAGCCCGGGAGGGCGCCGCCGGGCGCGTGCTGGCCGTACTGGGTCTGCCCGTACTGGTTCTGACCGTACTGACCGGCGGGCCCGGCCGGCGGCGTCCCGTACTGCGGCTGCTCCGGCGCCTGCGGGGCCGACGGGTCGTACCCGGGCGCGTACTGCCCGTACCGCGGCGGCTCGCCCCAGCCCGTGGGCTGGGAGCCTCCGGGCTGCGGGGGCGTCGGCTGCGCCGGCTGGTCGGGTGCGCTCTCGGGCGTCGTCATGGGGCGTGCTCCGGGTGTCGTCTGCGGTGGTGCCTGTGCGCCGCAACCCTAGTACGCGGTACTGACAGGGGGCGGCGTAATTCGAGCGTGCGGGCGGGTCACCACGCGACCGTCACCCCGCTGTGACCACCGTAGCGCCGGCCTCGTGCTCCGCGAGGTCGCCGGTCGCGCCCGCCCGGACGGCGCGACCGCCCAGCACGTACACGTAGGTCCAGAACCCGGCGAGCACGATCGCGCCGATGACGATCTTGAGCCACCAGTACAGCTCGGAGCCGGTCACGAAGCCCTCCACGAGGCCCGAGACCGCCAGGGCCACCGCGAGCCCGATGACCGTGGTGATCAGGGCACGCCCCTCGGCGGCCATCGCGACCGACCGCTTGCGGTGCCCGGGGTCGATGAGCGTCCAGAACAGCCGCAGGCCCGCCGCGCCCGCGACGAAGATGCAGGTCAGCTCCAGCAGGCCGTGGGGTGCGATGAGCGTGAGGAACAGGTCGAGCTGGTCGTGCGCCGCCATCATGCCGCCGGTGGCGCCGATCTGGACCGCGTTCTGCCACAGCACGTTCAGGGTGAAGAAGCCGGTGATCCCGCCGGCGACGGCCTGCGCCGCGATCCAGGCGTTGTTGGTCCAGACCACGGCGGCGAACCCGATGCCCGGGTCGTAGTAGGAGGCGAAGGCGTTGTTGACGTACTCCTCCTGGGCGGACGGCGGCATCAGGGAGTTCATCGCGTCGGCGTCGGACGCGATGTAGACGCCCGCGACCACCGCGACGAGCACGCAGGCGGCCGTCACCGCGTGCGACCACCACCGGATCCGGTAGAACGCCGCGGGCAGCGACACCACGGCGAACCGCACCACCTCGCGCCACGCGGGCTCGTGCGACCCGGCGATGCGGGTGCGCGCCCGGTTGAGCACGTCGGACAGGCGGGTCACCAGCGCGGGGTCCGGCGCCGCCGACCGGACCGTCGACAGGTGCGTGGCCACCGACTGGTACAGGCGCACCAGCTCGTCCGACTCGGCACCGTCCAGCCGGCGTCGGGAGGCGAGCTCCTTGAGGCGGTCCCACTCTGCGGCGTGCACGGCGGTGAAGGCGTCGATGTCCACGACGGTAGTCTGCCGCACAGGGACCGCGGCACGTCCCGAGGCCCGCACCATCCGACAGCACCCCGGACCGGAGGAATCGTGCAGGACGGCATCGTCATCGGCGAGGGCGTGGTGCTGGACGCACGCCCGGCGTCGTTCATCACGCGCGCCATGGGCGCGATGCTCGACTTCCTCGTGATCGGCGCGGTGATCACGGCCGTCCTGGTCGTCGGCGCGGTCTGGTTCCTGGAGAACGCCGTGCTGGGCGAGGACATCGCGGCGATCGTCTACGTGCTGGCGAACGTCGTGGTCATGGTGGGCATCCCGGTCACGGTCGAGACGCTCTCGCGCGGCCGGTCGGTCGGCAAGCTCGCCTGCGGCATCCGCGTGGTGCGCGACGACGGCGGCCCGGTCCGGTTCCGGCACGCGCTGGTGCGGGCGCTGATCGGCGTGATCGAGCTGTGGCTGACGTTCGGCGGCATCGCGGCGATCGCGTCGCTGTCCAACGCGAAGGGCAAGCGCCTCGGCGACCTCGCGGCCGGCACGTACGCGGTGCGGGTGCGGGGCGGCAAGCCGCCGTCGGCCCCGGTCGTGATGCCGCAGTCCCTGGCCGCGTGGGCGCACACCGCGGACATGCGCCGCCTGCCGGACGGGCTGGCGCTGGCCGCCCGGCAGATGCTGGGCCGCGCCGCCCGGCTCGCGCCCGAGTCCCGGGCCCGGCTGGCCGACGACCTCGCCGGCCGCATCGAGCCGTACGTCGCCCCCGGTCCGCCGCCGGGAACGCACCCCGAGGCGTTCCTGCACGCGGTGCTCGCCGAGCGCCGCGAGCGCGAGCTCGACGCGGGTCAGCGGGAGCGCCGGCGGGCGCTGGAGCAGGCGGAGCTGCTGCACCGCCTCCCGTTCGCGGTGGCCGACCCGCCGCGCTGAGCCGGCTCGCGGCGCCCCCGACACCCGGCCAGGTCGGGCCGGCCCTGTCAGGTCAGGTCAGGTGCGGACGTCGTCCCAGGCCCGCATCAGGCCACGTGAGCGCAGCGCCGCCGAGCAGCGCAGCAGACCGGCCTGCACTGCCCGGCGCAGCCGGGCCGACGTCGGCCGCTCGATGCCGTAGTGGATCGCGACCGCCAGGCCGAGGCTCAGCGCGCCCGCGGCGAAGAGGGCGACCGTGCGCGTGGTCTCGTGGGCCAGCACGTCGATGACGGCGTACCCGAACTGGGTGTGCACCAGGTACACGGGATAGGTCAGGGCACCGACCGTGCCGAGCACGGTCGCGACCCTGCGGGGTGGTGCCGTCCTGCCGCGGAGCGTCGTCGCCCAGACGGCCACGACGCTGGCCAGCATGATCATCACGGCGATGACCGGGTCCACGGTGACGCCCTGCAGGTCGGACGCGCGGCCGGCGGCCTCCTGCACCCGCATCACGCACAGGACCAGGCCGCCCGCGAGCAGCGCGCTCGTGACCAGGTCGAACCCGTCCCGGTAGGCGAGGAAGAGCAGCATGCCGACGGCGAAGTACGGGGCGTAGACCGGCACGAGCCAGTCGGCGAGCCAGTGGGCGCCGAGCTCCTGCGCGGCCCAGCCGGCGAGCGGCCAGAGGGTGGCGAAGGTCAGCACGCGGTTGCGGGTGAGCGGGCCGAGCGCCAGCACCACGAGCACCAGCAGGTAGAACTTGAGCTCCACCAGCAGGGTCCAGAACACGACCTGGACACCGGTGACGTCGAAGAGGTCCTGCACCATCGTGAGGTTGACCAGTGTCTCGGTGAGGTCGGTCTGCCGGCCGCCGGACCAGAACTGCTGCAGGCCGACCGTCAGCACGATGCACGCCCAGTACGCCGGGAAGAGGCGGCCCACCCGGGAGGCGACGAAGCCGGCGATCCCGCGGCCGTCGGCGCTGAGCATGATCACGAACCCGGAGATCATGAAGAACAGCTCGACGCCCAGCCAGCCGTACCGGGTGACCTCGTTGAGCAGCGGGAACGCCCGGTCGGGGTCGGCGCCCCAGTAGCTGGTGACCGTCGAGGTGGCCGTGAAGTGGTAGAGCAGCACGGCGGCCGCGGCGCCGAAGCGCAGGCCGTCCATGGCCACGAGCCGGCCGGTGATCTTCCGGCGCGGGCTGCCCGTGGTCTCGGGATTCGCCTCGGGAACGGATGCGGTCAGGCTCTCGTCAGGACGGGTCATCGCCGCCGACCTTAGATCACGGAACGATAACGGTCAAAATCACCCTACCAGAAGCGACAGGAGCGTTTTGGCCGAAGTGTCCCAGTCGTACCCGGCGGCGCGGAGCCGCGCGGCGGCCGACCGCTCGGCCCAGGTGCGCGGGTCGTCGAGCTCGCGGACCGCGGCGACGTACCCGTCCAGGTCGTCCGGGTCGACGTACGCCCCCGCCGCGCCGCCGACCTCGCGGAACACGGGGATGTCACTGACCACCAGCGGCGTGCCGAGCGTCATGGCCTCCACCAGCGGGAGCCCGAAGCCCTCGTCGCGGGAGCCCGAGACCAGCGCCGTCGCGCCGCGCAGCACGTCGCGGTAGACCTCGTCGGACGCACCGTCGTGGAACACGAGCGTGCCCTCGCCGGCCAGCTCCGTCAGCCGCGTGCGCTGCTCGGCCGTGACCGGGCTCATGAGGTGCAGCTCCCAGCCGGGCAGGCGGGCCATGGCGCGGGCCGGCAGCTCGACGTTCTTGTACGGCATGAACGAGCCCATGTAGACGAGCGACCGGGTGCGGGGCGCGCGGGTCAGGTCCGGCACGGGGTCGGGCGCGTTCGGCACCACCGTGACCGGACGCCGGGTCAGCCGGTGCCGGGCGATCAGGTCGCGCGTGGTCTCCGAGACCGTGACCACGGCGTCGGCCCGGTTCAGCAGCACCCGCTGCGGCCACCACGCCAGGTGGAACGCCCGCCACAGCAGCCGCACGGCAGCGGGCAGGTTCCGCGGGGGCGTGGGGTGCCGGTAGTAGATGAGGTCGTGCAGGGTCAGGACCACCCGGTAGTCCCGTCCCCAGGTGCCCATGGTCTGCATCGGGCTGAACACGACGTCGGCGCCCGTGCGGCGCACCTGCCGGGCCACGAACGGCTCGCGCCAGCTCGTCGGGGCGCTCACCTTGTGCCACGGCAGCCCCTCCGGCAGGTGGGCGAGCTGGCGCTCGTCGTCCACCAGCACCTCGATCGGGTGCAGCCGGGCCAGCGCCGTGACGATGCCAGCGGTGTACCGGCTGATCCCGTCGTGCCGGCCGACCCGCAGGTAGCGGCAGTCGACGACGATCTTCATCTGATCTTCCCTCACTGTTCATCCCGGTCGCCGGTGGCCTGGAGACCGGCCAGGAATCCGGCCGTCTCCCGGGCCACGACATCCGGCGCCTCGTAGTGGGCCAGGTGGCCGATCCGCGGGACCACGGCCAGCCGGGCGTCGGCGAGCGCCGCCGCGAGGACCCGCTGGGACGGCAGCGGGGCGACGTCGTCGTTCTCGCTGGCGACCAGGAGCGTCGGCACGGTGATGCGCCCCGCGTAGGCGGAGACGTCGGTGCCCACCGACGCGTGGAAGGCCTCCAGCAGGGTGCGCCGGTCGGCGAAGCCGGAGAAGTACCGGTCGTGCTCCGCGTGGATCCAGCGCCGCAGGTCAGGGTCGTTCGAGGTGACCATCGCGAGGCTCGCCACGCGGGTGAACAGCGGGTGACGCAGCAGGCCGGTCCCGGCCCGCTCCGGCAGCGCCGCGGCCAGCCGGTGCACCCCCACGGTGACGGCGCTCATCGCCCGGCGCGGGCCGTCCAGCGCCGCCGTCGCGATCGGGTTGACCAGCACGAGCGCCCGCACGAGTGGTCCCGCCGGAGCCGCGCCGCCGGCCGGGCCGGCCACCGTCGCCGCCGCGACGATCGAGCCGAAGGAGTGCCCGGCCAGCACCGTGTCACCTCCTGGCGCGACGACGGCCAGCAGCTCGGCGGTCCACGCGGCGTAGCCGGCGACGTCGTGCACCCCGTCCGGCAGCGGTGCCGACGCCCCGAAACCGGGTAGGTCGGGAACCCATACCTGCAGGTCAGGACGTTGTTCCACGAGGTTCGCCACGATCGGCTCCAGCCCGTGGTGGTCGCCGCGCAACCCGTGCAGGAACACGAGCCGGTGCGGCGCCGCGGCGTCCCCGTACACACGGACGTGCGCGCGGACGCCGCGGAGGCGAAGGTCCTCGTCGCGCGCGGGTGTGGCCGCGACGAGTCCCGCGTACGGTGCCTGGAGATCGCGCGGGTGCGTGTCGGTGTTCATCGCGCTGACCCTAAGCACTCGAGGGACGGTCACGGGAGTGGTCGGAGAAAGATGGGGGAAAACCCCCATCTCATTACGGGGGGAAACCTGGTGGCGGAGAAGGGCGTCCTTACGTCACCGTTGTCCCATGCAAGCCATAGCGGTCGCCCTCGCCGTCCTCGGCGCCGCCCTGTTCGCCGGCGCCGCGGTCCTGCAGCACCGCGAGGTGGCCGACCTCTACGGGCAGCCCTTCCCCCGCGAGCGTGTCCTGTCCCTGCGCCGCCTCAGCCGGATCGTCCGACGGCCGGGCTGGCTGGCCGGGTTCGGGCTCGCGGCGGGCGGGACGATCGTGCACGCGGTGGCGCTGGCGCTCGCGCCGCTCCGCCTGGTCCAGCCGATCGGCGTGCTCGCCGTGCCCGTGGCGGTGCTGCTCTCCTCGCTGCTGCTGCGGCGGGTGCCCGGCCGCAACGTGCTGCTCGGCGTCGCCCTGACCATGGCCGGGGTGGCGGTCTTCGTGGCCGCGTCCGTGAGCGCCACCTCGGGCAACGTGCCACCACCCGGTTCCACGCTGCCGACCGTCCTGGTCGTCGGGGGTGTCGTGGTGGGCCTGGGTATCGCGGGCCTGGCGGCCGGCGGCTGGCTGCGCTGCGTCGCCTGCGCCACGGCGGGCGCCACCGCGTTCGGCCTGCTCTCCGCGCTCATGCGCGTGATCTTCCAGGAGCTCGCGGTCGGCACCCCCTGGCACGACCCGCAGGTGCTCGGCACGGCCGCGGCCGCGATCGCCGCGCTGGTGCTGGGCGGTTGGCTCGTGCAGCAGGCCTACCCGTCCGGCCCGCCCGAGGTCGTGGTCGCGTGCCTCACGGTCGTGGACCCGATCGTGGCCGTGCTGCTCGGCGCGGTGCTCCTCGGCGAGGGCGCCGACACGCCCGTCGCCACCTGGTTCCTCCTCGGTGGCGCGGCGCTCGCCGCGGCCGCCGGGGTCCTCGTCCTTGCCCGGCTTCACCCCGACGCCGTCGCGGCCCGCGCGGCGCGTACCACCCCGTCGAGACTTCCCGAACCATCGAGAGGTACAGCACAGTGAACCTGCCTGGTACTCCCCGCACGATCTTGATCGGCGCCGATACCTACCCGCCCGCCGTGAACGGCGCCGCCCGGTTCGCCGGCAGCCTGGCCACCGGCCTGGCCGGCCGCGGGTACGAGGTGCACGTCGTCGCCCCGTCGCCGACGGGCCGCCCCGTGCGCGAGGTGCGCGACGGCGTCGTCCTGCACGGGCTGCGTTCCAGCCGGTACCCCACGCACCACAACCTGCAGATCTCCCTCCCCTGGGAGACGCGCCGGGCGATCACGGACATCCTCGACGAGGTACGGCCCGACGTCGTGCACACCAACGGCAGCTTCATCGTCGGCCGCGCCCTGGTCGACGCCGCGCACCGCCGGCACCTGCCCATCGTGGCGACCAACCACCTGATGCCGGAGAACCTCGTCGGGTACCTGCTGGTCCCCGGCTCGATGCACCGCACGGTCGGGCGCTGGCTGTGGCAGGACATCGGCCGCGTCTACGCGAAGGCCGACGTCGTCACCGCCCCCACGCCGCGTGCCGTGGACCTGCTCGCGCAGCACGCCGGGCTCGGCCACGCGATCCCCGTGTCCAACGGCATCGACACCGACCGGTACACCACCACCGTCCGCGACGGCCGCACCGAGCCGACGGTCCTGTTCGTGGGCCGCCTGGACCAGGAGAAGCGGGTCGACGAGATCATCCGCGCCTTCGCCCTGCTCCCCGACGGCCTCCCGGGCCGGCTGGAGATCGTCGGCACCGGCGCCAAGGCCGACGACTGGGCCGCGCTCGCCGCCGAGTCCGGCGTCGCGGGGCGGGTCCGGTTCCGCGGGTACGTGCCCGACGACGAGCTCCTCACCGCCTACTCCGAGGCCGACCTGTTCTGCATGCCGGGGGTGGCCGAGCTGCAGAGCCTGGTCACGCTGGAGGCGATGGCCTCGGGCCTGCCGGTGGTCGCCGCCGACGCGATGGCACTGCCCCACCTGGTGCGCCCCGGCGTCAACGGCTGGCTCTACACGCCGGGCGACGTGCGCGAGCTGGCCAACCGGCTGGGCGACCTCCTGGCGGACGCCGGCCTGCGGCACCGGATGGGCGCCGCGAGCCGCGAGCTCGTCGCGGCGCACGCCGTGGACGGCACCCTCGACGCGTTCGCGGAGATCTACGAGAAGGTCCACGCGATGCGCGCGACCGCGGCGGCTGCCTGACCTGTCAGCACGTCCCGTACGTGTCAGACCCACAGGTCCCTCGGGTGACCTGTGGGTCTGACACGTACGGCCGCGTCCGACCGGGGTCAGCCGCCGAAGACCGGCGCCACCGCCTTGACCAGCTCGTTGCCGCCGAGCACCAGGAACATCGCGGCCACCAGCACCAGGATCACGTTGACCCACCAGCGGTTGCGCCACTGCTGCGGCACCGCCCTCGAGTTCATGAGGAACAGCAGGGTCAGCGCGAGGAACGGCATGAAGAGCGAGCCCAGCGCGCCGTAGACCACGACGAGCAGGATCGGCTTGTCGAGGAACAGCAGCGCCATCGGCGGGAACGTCAGCCAGAGGATGTACCACCGGTAGTAGGTGCCGCCGGCGCCGCGGCGACGGTCGTCGGCGGGCAGGTTGCGCATCGTGGCCACGAAGTCGGCGAACATGAGCGACACGCCGTGCCAGACACCGATCACCGAGGAGAACGTCGCGGCGAAGAACCCGACCAGGAACAGCGGCGCCATGAACGCCCCGTACCGCTGGGCGAGCACGTCGGCGACGTCGACCAGCCCCTGCTCGCCGTCGGCCACGGCCAGGCCCGCCGAGTACAGCAGCTCGGCGCCCACGATCAGCATGGCGATCACGAAGACGCCGGACATGAAGTACGCCCACGCGTTGTCGATCCGCATGACGCGCATCCAGCGGGGCGTGTCCCAGCCCTTCTCGGCTAGCCAGTACCCGTAGGCGGCCAGGGTGATGGTGCCGCCGACGCCGCCCGCCAGGCCGAGCGTGTTGAGGACCGCGCCCTCGGGGATGACCGGCACCAGCCCGGCCAGGATCTCGCCGAGGTTGGGCGTCGTCAGCGCCGCCGAGCCCACCACGGTCACGAACATGACGCCGATGAGCACGGCCATGACGTTCTCGAACGGCTTGTACTTGCCGAACCAGACCAGCACCAGCCCGGCCACGCCGGACAGCATCGCCCAGTACCGCACGTCCAGCACCGGGAACAGGCCGTTCAGCGCGAGGCCGACGCCGGACATCGCCGCCGCGCCGTAGCTGAAGCCCCAGACGACCACGTAGACGCCGAAGTAGACGACGGCCCACAGGCCGAGCGACTTCCAGCCGTCGAAGATGGTGCGGCCGGTCGCGAGCGTCCAGCGGCCGGCGCCCTCGACCAGCGCGATCTTCACGACGACGCCGAGGATCACCGCCCACAGCAGCGCGTACCCGTAGTTGCTGCCCGCGACCATCGTGGCGACGAGGTCACCGGCGCCGATGCCGGTGGCCGCCACGACGAGGCCCGGGCCGATGATGCGCCAGCGCGGTCTCTCCAAGGACTGGTCCTGCCCCACGCCTGACCTTTCGCGTGGTGCCGGCGCGTCCTCGGTCAGCCGATCTCCTGGAACCCCCTGCGAAGTGACCTCATTGTCCTTTTCCATGGCGTGACTGTACCCACGGGTTTCACCCGCCCAAAAGGGACGCGCCCGCACCTGTCCGGCGTCACAGAGGTTTAACAGGACTGCAATCCATTGCATACACACCCGACCTCATCGGAGTGATTGTATGCAATCGTCCTTCTCAGACCCGGATTGGATTCTCCAGTGCGCACTCCCCTGCCGCCGCGGCTGCGCGGCCCACTCGCCCCCGCCGCCGGCCTCCTCGCCGCGGCGCTCGTCCTGTCCGGCTGTCAGGAGGTGCAGACCGCCGCCCCCGCGCAGGAGACGGCCGACGTCACCGGCGTCACCCTGGACGGCCGGACGATCTCCGAGGGCGGAGACCTCGTCATGGCCCTGTCGGCCGAGCCCGACGTGCTCGACCCCACCACGTCGTCGTCGCTCTACACGCGGTACGTCATGCAGACGATGTGCGAGAAGCTCTACGACATCGACGAGGCGGGCGAGGTCGTCCCGATGCTCGCCACCGAGCTGCCCGAGGTGTCCGACGACGGCCTCACCGTCACCTTCCCGCTCAAGGAGGGCGTGCAGTTCGCCGACGGCACGCCGTTCGACGCCGAGGCCGTGAAGACCTCGATCGAGCGTCACCTCACCAAGGAGGACTCGTCCCGCCGCAGCGAGCTGGGCCCGATCGAGAAGGTGACCGCCGTCGACGACAGCACGGTCGAGATCACCTACGAGACGCCGTTCGCGCCGCTCACCGCCGTGCTCGCCGACCGCGCGGGCATGATCATGTCGCCGACCGAGCTCGAGAAGGCCGGCGACGACTTCGGTGAGCACCCCGTCTGCGTGGGTGCCTTCAAGTTCGTCGAGCGCGTGCCCCAGACGTCCATCACGGTCGAGCGGGACCCGCTGTACTACGACGCCGAGAACGTGCACCTGGACACGATCACGTACCGGATCATCACGGACGCGAGCATCCGCTCCGCCAACCTGCGCTCCGGCGACGTGCAGGTGGCCGACACCCTCTCGACCCAGGACCTCGCCGAGCTGGAGGACGCCGACGGCGTGGGCCTCCTGGAGGTCGGCTCCCTGGGCTACCAGGCCATGACGGTCAACGTGGGCAACACCGACGGCGTCGGCGCCCCGCCCGGGACGATCGACACCCCCATCGCCACGGACCCGCGCGTCCGCGAGGCCCTCTCGATGGCCGTGGACCGCGAGCAGCTCGTGAAGTCCGTCTTCAACGACCGGTTCGACCCGGCCTGCTCGCCCATCTCCCCCGCGTCCACGTTCAGCACCGCGGCGAGCGAGGCGTGCCCGGAGTACGACCCCGAGGGCGCCAAGGCGCTCCTGGAGGAGGCCGGCGTGGAGGTGCCGTACAAGATCGAGATCAAGGTGACCAACACGCCCGACACCCTGCGCCTGGCGCAGGCCGTCCAGGCCTCGGTGGCCGAGGGCGGGTTCGAGCTGACGATCGTTCCCGTCGAGTACTCCTCGCTGCTGGAGGTCCAGGAGCAGGGCGACTTCGACCTGCTCCAGCTCGGCTGGTCGGGCCGCGTGGACCCGCACGGCAACATGTTCAACTTCCTGTCCACGGGCGCGGGCAACAACTACTCCGGGTACAGCAACCCCGAGGTCGACGACCTGCTCACCGAGGCGGCCACCGTCATCGACCCGGCCGAGCGGGCCGACCTGTACGGCCAGGTCGTCACGCAGGTCCAGGAGGACAACCCGATCATCTATCTCTACCGGACGCGCAGCCTGACCGGCTACGCCGACGAGGTGGCGGGCATCTCCACGTACGCCGACGGCGTGGTCCGGCTGAGCCACGCCGCGTTCGTCGACCCGAACGAAGGCTGAGAGCACCTCCGATGCGTCGTTACCTCCTCGTCCGCCTCGGGCAGTCGGCGATCACGCTGCTGCTGGCGTCGATGGTGATCTTCCTGGGTGTGCGCATGCTGCCCGGCGACCCCGCGCTCGCGATGGCGGGCGAGGAGGCCACGCCGGAGCGGCTCGCCATGATCCGCGCCGACCTCGGCCTGGACCAGCCGGTCTGGGTGCAGTACGGGCGCTTCCTCGCCGAGGTCGCCTCGGGCGACCTCGGCGAGTCCACCCGCACCGGGGCGTCCGTCGCGAGCATGATCGGCGCCACCCTGCCGGTGACGCTCTGGCTGTCGCTCTATGCGATCGTCGTGGCCGTCGTGACCGGCGTGGCGCTCGGCCTGCTCGCCGAGCGCTACCGCGGCCGCTGGCCCGAGTGGGTCGCGAACGCGGCGGCGCTGACCAGCCTGTCGGTGCCGAACTTCTGGCTCGGCATGCTCGCGATCCTCTACCTGTGCATCGGCCTGGGCCTGTTCCCGGCGTCGGGCTACGTGCCGCTCACCGACGACCCGGTGGGCTGGCTGGTGCACCTGACCCTGCCGGCGCTGATCCTCGGCACGGGCCTGGCCGCCGTCATCATGCGGCAGACCCGGGCCTCCATGATCGAGGCCATGCGCACCGACTACGTGCGCACGGCCCGCGCCAAGGGCCTCGGCCGGACCCGGGTGCTGCTGCGGTACGGGCTGCGCAACTCCCTGATCGTCGTGGTCACGATCGCCGGGCTCCAGCTCGGCGGCCTCATCTCGGGGGCCGTGGTGACCGAGCAGATCTTCGCGCTGCCCGGCTTCGGGAAGCTCACGCTCGACGCCGTCTTCCAGCGCGACTACCCGGTCATCCAGGCCGTCGTGGTGCTCACCACGGTGGGCTACGTGCTGGTCAACCTCGCCGTGGACGTCCTGTACTCCGTCATCGACCCGCGCATCCGAGTGGGAGGCCGCTCATGACCGTCATCGAGCACAGCGATCTCGCGCCGGAGGCCGCACCCGCCGTCGTCGGCCCCCGGCGGCTGCTGTCCCGGCTGCGCACCCCGCAGGCGATCACCGGCGCCGCGATGCTCGCGGTGGTGGTCCTGGCCGGGCTGCTCGCGCCCCTGCTGGCCCCGCACGGCCCGGCCGAGGTGCACTTCGACGCCCCGTTCCAGCTGCCCGGCACCGTCGGCTTCGCGCTCGGCACGGACGACCTGGGCCGCGACGTGCTGTCCCGGATGATGTACGGCATCCGGGCGTCGCTCATGGTGGGGATCGTGGCGGTAGGCCTCGCCGTCGTCGTCGGCACGCCGCTCGGGCTGGCCGCCGGCTACTGGCGCCTGCTCGACGCGCCCGTCTCGCGCCTGACCGACGTGACGCTCGCGTTCCCGTTCCTCATCCTCGCCGTGGGCCTGGCCGCCATCAACGGGCCCAGCCTGGCCGGCGCCGCCATCTCGCTCGGCATCGCGCAGGTGCCGACGATGGTGCGTGTGGTGCGCGCCGAGACGATGCGCCTCAAGGAGAGCCCGTTCGTGCTGGCCGCGACCGCGATGGACGCGTCCGGCCCCCGGATCCTCGCCCAGCACGTCCTGCCCAACTGCCTGTCCGCGATCATCGTGCAGGCCACGGTCATCATGCCGGCGGCGGTCCTGGGCGAGGCCGTGCTCTCGTTCCTGGGGCTCGGCATCCAGCCGCCCACCCCGTCTCTGGGCATCATGCTCTCGGACGCGCAGCAGTACCTGGGCCGCGCGCCCACCGCCGCGCTGTTCCCCGGCCTGGCCATCGTGGCCATCTGCCTCGGCTTCAACCTCCTCGGGGACGCCCTGCGCGACGCCCTCGACCCGTCCACCGACCGTAAGTGAGTGTCATGACCTCCGCTCCGTCCGCCCGGCCCACCTCGCCGTTCGTCCGCCCCACCACCCCGGCCACGCGGCCCGACCTGCGGGGCACGTTCGGGATGGTGGGCTCCACCCACTGGATCGCCACCGCGAGCGCCCAGGCCGTGCTCGAGCGCGGCGGCAACGCGTTCGACGCGGCGGTCGCCGGCGCGTTCGTGCTGCACGTCGTGGAGCCGCACCTCAACGGGCCGGGCGGTGACATGACCGGCGTCTTCGTGACGGCGGACGAGCCGGCGCACCCGCGCGTGCTGGTGGGCCAGGGTCCGGCGCCCACGGGCGCGACCATCGAGCACTACCGGTCCGAGGGCCTCGACCTGGTGCCCGGTTCGGGCGCGCTGGCGGCGGCGGTGCCGGGCAGCGTCGACGCCTGGCTGCTGCTCCTGCGCGACCACGGCACCTGGGACCTGGGCGACGTGCTGGCCTACGCGATCGGGTACGCCCGCGACGGGCACCCCCTGCTCGAACGCGTCGCCGGCACCCTGCGCACGGTCGCGGGCCTGTTCCGGGACCACTGGCCCACGTCGGCGGCGCGCTGGCTGCCCGACGGCGAGGTACCCGCCGCGGGCACGGTCGTCACCAACCCGGAGTACGCCGACCTGCTGGACGCCGTGGTCGCCGCGGGTGCGCAGGCCCCGGACCGCGCGGCGGCGATCGACCTGGCCCGCGCCGCGTGGCGCGAGCGGGTGGGCGCGGCCGTCGAGGAGTTCGTGGCCACGCCGCACCGGCACTCCGACGGCGGCGACCACGCCGGCGTCATCACCGCGGCCGACATCGCGGCCTTCTCGGCGTCGTACGAGGACGCGACCACCGTGACCTTCCGCGGGTACACGATCGCCAAGACCGGCGCCTGGGGCCAGGGCCCGGCGCTGCTGGCCACCCTCAAGATCCTGGAGGGGCTCGACGACGCCGCGCTGGACCCGTCCACCGAGCTCGGTGCGCACACGGTCATCGAGGCGCAGAAGCTGGCGCTGGCCGACCGCGACGTCTGGTACGGCGACCCGGCCGCGGACGACGTGCCGCTGACGTACCTGCTGAGCGAGGAGTACGCGGCCGCGCGCCGGGCGCTCATCACGGACGCCGCGAGCCACGAGCTGCGCGCGGGCGACGTGCCGGGCCGGACGACGCCGGCCCTGCCGGTGCTGCGTACCGAGTACGCCACCAGCGCGCCCGCGGGGTCGCTGCCGGGCGCGCCCGGGAGCGGCGCGGCTGCGGGTGTGGGCGAGCCGACGGTGCCGGCGCCCGGCGTGGGCGAGCCGACCGTGCCGGCGCCCACCACCGAGCCCGACTCCCCCGAGCACACCGGCGCCACCCGCGGCGACACGTGCCACATCGACGTCGTGGACCGCTGGGGCAACATGGTCTCGGCCACGCCGTCGGGCGGCTGGCTGCAGTCCTCGCCCACCGTGCCCGGCCTGGGCTTCTGCCTGGGCACGCGCCTGCAGATGACGTGGCTGGACGAGGCGTCGCCGTCGGCCCTGACGCCCGGTCGACGCCCCCGGACCACGCTGACGCCCACCCTCGTGCTGCGCGACGGCGAGCCCGTGATCGCGCTCGGCTCGCCGGGCGGCGACCAGCAGGACCAGTGGCAGCTCCTGTTCCTGCTGCGGGTGCTGGTGGGCGGGTACACCCCGCAGCAGGCGATCGACGCGCCCGCCCTGCACACGACGTCGTTCCCCGGCTCGTTCTGGCCGCGCACCTGGACGCCCGGCGGGGCGGTCGTGGAGGACCGGCTGGGCGACGACGTCATCGCCGCGCTGGAGGCCCGCGGCCACGTCGTGACCCGGGCCGGCGACTGGGCGCTGGGGCGCCTGTCCGCCGTGACCCGCGACCCGGCCACGGGCCTGCTGGGCGCGGCCGCCAACCCGAGAGGAGCGCAGGGATATGCCGCAGGACGCTGACCACTCCGCCGCGCCGCTGCTGCGCGTGCGCGGCCTGGACGTCGCGTACGGCGACACCCCCGTCGTGCGCGGCGTCGACCTCGACGTCGCGCGGGGCGAGCGGGTGGCGATCGTGGGCCAGTCCGGCTCGGGCAAGTCGACGGTGATCGCCGCGCTCCTGCGGCTGCTGCCCGGCGCGGGCCGAATCACCGGCGGGACCGTCGAGCTCGACGGCGAGGACCTGGCCACCACGGGCGAGGCCCGGATGCGGGCCGTCCGGGGCGGCCGGATCGGGCTGGTGCCGCAGGACCCGGGCACCAACCTCAACCCGGCCATGCGGCTGGGCGACCAGGTGGCCGACGCGCTGCGCGCGGGCGGCCTGCGGGGTCCGGCGGTGCGGCAGCGGGTGCTGGAGCTGCTGGCCGAGGCCGGCGTGCCCGAGCCGGAGCGCCGTGCGAAGCAGTTCCCGCACGAGTTCTCCGGTGGCATGCGCCAGCGCGTGCTCATCGCGACGGCGCTGGCCCGCGAGCCGGAGCTGCTGCTCGCCGACGAGCCGACATCGGCCCTGGACGTGACCGTGCAGCGGCGCATCCTGGACCACCTGGTGGCGCTGGCCGAGGCGCACGGGACCGCGATGATCCTGGTCACGCACGACCTGGGGCTCGCGGCGGACCGTGCGGACCGGGTGATCGTGATGCTCGACGGCCGGATCGTGGAGCAGGGCTCGCCCGAGCAGGTGCTGCGGTCCCCGCAGCACGAGTACACGCGGCGGCTGGTCGCGGCGGCGCCCGCGGCCGTCGTCGCGCAGGGCGACGCGGGGGTGCGGAGCGAGGTCCGTCCGCCCTCCGTCGTGCCTGCGGACGGCGACCCGTCCGCCACGGCCGGGGCCGGCGACGTCGTCACCGTCCGGAACCTCGTCAAGGAGTACCGGGTGCGCGGGCGCGGCGGGCTGCTGCGCGCCGTCGACGACGTGTCCTTCTCCGTGCCGCGCGGCGGCACCACCGCGCTGGTGGGCGAGTCGGGCTCGGGCAAGACGACGGTCTCGCGCATCCTGCTCGGCCTGGAGACGCCCACCTCCGGCGAGGCGCTGGTGGACGGGAAGGCCATCGCCGGGGCGGGCCGGGCCGACCGGCGCGCCCTGCGCCGTCGGGTGCAGCCGGTGTTCCAGGACCCGTACGCGTCGCTCGACCCGACCCACACCGTGGAGCGGGTCGTCGACGAGCCGCTGCGGATCTTCGGCATCGGCGACCGGGAGTCGCGCCGGGCGCGGGTCGCGGAGCTGCTGGACCAGGTGGCGCTCCCCCGGGACGTCGCGCAGCGGCACCCGGGCGCGCTGTCCGGCGGGCAGCGGCAGCGGGTCGCCATCGCGCGGGCGCTGGCTCCCGCGCCGGAGCTGCTGGTGCTCGACGAGGCGGTCTCGGCGCTCGACGTGCTGGTCCAGGAGCAGATCCTGGACCTCCTCGCTGACCTGCAGGAACGGCTCGGCGTGTCGTACCTCTTCATCAGCCACGACCTCGCGGTGGTCCGCGGCATAGCGGATAATGTGGTGGTGCTGCGGCAGGGCCGCGTCGAGGAGCAGGGGTCCGTCGACGACGTGTTCCACTCCCCGCGGGCCGACTACACCCGAGACCTGCTAGGAGCCATCCCCGGTGCCGCTTTCGCCCGATGAGCCCGCGCTCCCCCCTCTGGTGCGACCCACCGTGCAGGACGCGATCCGGCGCGACATCATCGCCGGCGTCCTGACGCCCGGCGCCCGCGTGACCGAGGCCTCGCTGGCCCAGCGGTACGACGTCTCGCGGGTGCCGGTCCGGGAGGCGCTGCGCGGGCTGGAGAGCGAGGGTTTCATCGACTCCCGGCCGCACGTGGGCTCGCGGGTCGCCGCGATCCCGGTGCACGACGCCGACGACCTGTTCGCGGTGCGGGAGGCGCTGGAGGTGTCGACGGCGCGCAGCGCCGCCCGGCGGGCGGCGGCGCTCTACTCGGGCGACGAGAGCCCCGAGGACTGGTGGCGCCTACGACGGCAGATCGCCGGGCTGCTCGACGCCGGGGACGCACACGTCGCCGCCGGCGACCTGGACCCCCTGGTGGGCATCAACGACCAGATCCACATCGCGATCGCCGAGCTCAGCGGCAGCGCGACCCTGACCCGGCTGCTGCGCCAGCTCTCCTGGAAGATCGAGTGGCTCTACGCCGCCGACATGCAGTCGCGCGGCAAGCGGCTCTGGCCCGACCACCGGGTGATCGTCGGGGCGATCGACGCCGGCGACGGCGAGCGGGCCGCCGCCCTGATGGCGGCCCACGTCCGGGAGTCGCGGATCGGCTACCTGTCGCGCTACGGCATCACGAGGCCCAGCTCGGACCCCGAGGTCGCCGCCGCGGTGCGGCAGCAGCAGGGTGGTGCGCCCGACGGCGCCCGGCCCGGCGCCGATACCGTGGGGGCGTGACGAGCGACGAGCAGACCGGCGCAGCGCAGACCGGGGGCGAGCAGACCGGGGCAGGGCACGAGGGCTGCGGGTGCGGGTGCGGCGCCCCGGGGCGGGAGGCTTTCCTCCCGCTCGGTTCCCGCCCGGCCGACGCCGCCGCGGCACCCGCCCGGGGCCGGCACGACGTCGAGCAGGCCCAGGTGCCGGCCGGCCGGTTCACGATGGGCGACTCGTCGGGCGACCGGAACCCCGGCGACGGCGAGGCACCGCTCCACGAGGTCGCCCTCGACGCGTTCGAGATCGACGCGACCACGGTGACGAACGCCGACTTCGCGCGGTTCGTCGACGACACCGGCTACCGCACCGAGGCGGAGACGTTCGGCTTCTCGGCGGTCTTCCACCTCGCCGTCGCGGCCGACCCCGGCGACATCATGGGCCAGGCCGACGGCACCCCGTGGTGGTTCGGCGTCCGCGGCGCGGACTGGGCGCACCCGGGCGGGCCGCGCTCCGTCGTCGACGGCCTCGACGACCACCCCGCAACCCACGTGAGCTGGAACGACGCCATCGCCTACTGCGCCTGGGCGGGCCGGCGCCTGCCCACGGAGGCCGAGTGGGAGTACGCCGCCCGCGGCGGCGTCGAGGACGCGAAGTACCCCTGGGGCGACGCCGAGGTGGACGACGGCGGGTGGCGCGCCAACATCTGGCAGGGCTCGTTCCCGCGGACGAACACGCTGGACGACGGCTGGCTCACCACCGCGCCGGTGCGGACGTTCGAGCCCAACGGGTACGGCCTGTGGCAGCCCGTGGGCAACGTCTGGGAGTGGTGCCAGGACTGGTTCGACCCTGGCTACTACGCGCACTCCCCCGCGGCCAACCCGGCGGGCCCCGACCGGGGCGCCCAGCGGATCCTGCGTGGCGGCAGCTACCTGTGCCACATCTCGTACTGCAACCGCTACCGGAACTCCGCGCGCTCGTCGAACACGCCGGACTCGTCGATGGGCAACGCGGGCTTCCGCACGGTGGCCCTCGCCCCGGGTCTGTGAGCGGGGCCGTTCAGGTCAGCAGGTCGCGGTACTGCGCGCGGGCCTTCTGGAGTCGAAGTCGAGGGTCACGAGTTCGAGCAGCCGCCCGGCGTCGTCGAACCCGAGCAGGAGTCAGCGGCGCGGGTCGTCCTCATCGTCCAGCAGCGCACGATAGGCGGGCTGCTCGACGGCGCGCAGGACGCCTGCCTCGGTCAGCCGGTCGCGGCGAAAGTGCTTACGGGCGGAGTCGTGCAGCCTCACACGACGTGCGCCCAGGCACGCACGGCCGCCCGGATCGCCTCGGACCTGTTCGCCAGCCCCTCTGCCTTGGCCTGCCGGTCCAGGGCCGCGAGGGTCGCGGCGTCCAGCCGAGCCGGCACCACCTCGCCCGGCCCGTCACCGGCCGGCGGACGACCGCGGCGACGCAGCTTGGTCACGTCGTAGCCGGCCTCGGCCTCGTCGGCCCACGCCTGGATCTGTTCCTCGCTCACCGCCTGTCCGCGGATCTTCCCGTCGCTCATGTGAATATCGTATACGTAAAGTGGTGGCAGTCAACGGCCATGCTCCGCTGATCAGGTGAACGTAGGAGCAGTCGCCGCATGAGCGCTCTTGCGGCGACTGCTCCTACGTTCGGCTGCCAGGGTCGGGGCCAGCGCCGGGGCCAGGGCCGGGGCCGGGGCCGGGGTCAGAACGTGCGGTGGGTCCAGGCGCCCGCCAGGAGGGTGGCCGCCACCGGCATCTCGCGCAGGGCTGCCGCGGCGGCGTCCGCGTCGTCGGCCTCGGAGCCAGAGCCGGAGCCCGGCGCCAGCGGGTCGGCGTCCAGGACCACCAGGTCGGCCGGCGCCCCCGCCGTCGGGACCAGGCCGCGGCCGTCGGTCGAGGCCTCCAGGGCCGTGCGCAGGCCGATCCGCTGCTCCGGGTGCCAGGGCTTGCGGCCGTCCCGCGACCGGCTGACCGCCGCCGCGACCGCGAACCAGGGGTCGAGCGGCGCGACCGGCGCGTCCGAGCCCAGGGCGAGCACGGCCCCGGCGTCGTCCAGCGCGCCGAACGCGAACGCCCGCCCGGTGCGCCCCGACCAGTGCCGGTCGGCGATGTCGCGGTCGTCCATGGCGTGCTCGGGCTGTACGGACGCGATCACACCGAGCTCGGCGAAGCGGGCGAGGTCGGCGGGGTCGAGGAGCTGCGCGTGCTCGACCGAGCCGCGCGCCCCGGTCGCGGCGAACGCGTCCAGCGCGAGCGTGTTGGCGTGGTCACCGATCGCGTGGATCGCGCACCGCAGCCCGCCGGCGTGCGCACGGGCCATGAGCGGGACCAGCTCGGCCGGCGGCACCGACAGGATCCCGTGCGCCTCGGGCCCGGTCAGCCCCGGGTACGGGTCGTGGCAGTAGGCGGTGCGCGTGTTGAGCGAGCCGTCCGTGACCACCTTGAACGGACCCTGCTCCAGCAGGCCGCCCGTGCCCGGCAGCACGTCGCCGCTGCGCAACCCCTCGGCCAGGACGTCGTCCAGCCAGGGGGTCCACACCCCCGCCCGGACCCGCAGCGCGCCGAACCCGCCGGCGAACCGGCGGCGCCAGGCCGTGAGGTTGTCCGTGATCTCCAGGTCGACGACGCCGACCACGCCCCGCGCCGCGGCGGCCGCGGCGGCGTCGGCCACCCAGGCGTCGGCCAGGTGATCCGGCGCCCGGTCGACGGCGGCGGCCAGCGGCAGCCACTCGGCCTCCCGCAGCACGCCCGTGGGGTGCGCGCCGACGCCGACGAACCGCAGGCCGGCGGTGCTGAGCCACGCGCAGTGCAGGTCGCCGGAGACGAGCACCACGGGCACCTCGCCCGCGCCGGCGTCCAGCAGCTCCGCCGTGGGGACGTCGGGCCACAGCCCGTCCCGGAACCCGTAGCCGACCAGCGCCGTGCCGGGCTCGGGCGGCCCCTCGGCGAGGCGGTCGCGCACGAGCGCGACGGCCTCGGCGGCGGAGCGCGCGCCCGACAGGTCCAGCCGGCGCCGCACCAGCGCCCACTGCGTGAGGTGCACGTGCGCGTCCCAGAGCCCGGGCATGAGGATGCGCCCACCCAGGTCCACCCGCTCGACACCGCCGTCGCCGACGAGCCCGGCCGCCCCGACGACCTCGACCAGCCCGTCCCGCACCAGCACGTCGACGAGCCCGCCCGACTCGCCGACGGACCCGTCGAACGTAGGACCGGTCGGCGCAACACCCCCTGTTGCGCCGACGTTCCCTACGTTCGACGGCGACGCGCCGACCAGGCGGGCGTTCGTCAGGAGCAGGGCGGTCATGCCGCGCCGTCCGGGCGGCGGTCGAGCTCGGCGCGCACCTCGGCCGCGAGCGCCGGCTGCGCGTAGTGCGGGTCGGACCCGAGCGCCGTCACGACGCGCTCCACGACGGCGCGCGGCTTGTCCTGGCTCAGCTTCGCCTTGCCCTGCCAGCGGATCACGCGCAGGCGGAAGCCGGCGGCGCCCTTGGCGATGCGGTGGGCGTACTCCTCGACACCGGGGAGCCGCACGGGCTCGGGCATGACCGACTCGTACCGGTCGACGGTGTCGGACAGGACCGCGTACGACTCCTCCGGCCCGAGCAGCTCGACCGTGCACCACAGGTGGACGGCGAGGTAGTTCCACGTCGGCACGGCGGGCGTCATGTCGTACCAGCCGGGCGAGACGTAGCCGTGCGGGCCCTGCACGATCAGCAGGGACTCGCGGCCGCTGTCCAGGGCGTGCAGCACCTCGTCCGGCCGGCCGACGTGGCTGAGCAGGCTCATGGGCTCGCCCGGCGGCGTGTCCTCCAGCAGCACGGGCAGGTGGGAGGCGACGGGCGCGCCGTCGTCGGCCACCGAGACCAAGGTGGCCCAGCCGTGGGTGCGGACCAGGTCGCGCACGCGGGCCTCGTCCTGGATCTCGTAGTCGGTCGTGTGGATCACAGGGTCATCGAACCATCAGGACGGGCCTGTCCGGGACCCGTCCCGTGTGACCGCCGCGTAAAACTTTCATTTCCTTCTGAAACTTCATTGACCTTGATCGACGGTGTGCGCTCAACTGTTCGCCACCCGAGCAGGACCCCGGTGCGCGAGAGCGCGCTACCCGTGGAGGAACCATGAACCCGAGACTCCGGCCGCTCCCTGTCGCGACCGCCCTCGCGCTGACCCTCGCCCTGTCCGCCTGCGGTTCGGCCGGCGCCGACGACGCGGCCGGTGACGCCGGCGGCGGCTCCATCAGCGTGGCCGTCACCGACCCGATCCAGACGATCCCCGGCCGCCAGACCGTCGCCTACGACCTGAACATGGCCGTGTGGTCGCCGCTGACCTGGATCGACGCCGACGGCGAGCTCACCTACGTGGCCGCCGAGTCGATCGAGTCGGACGACGCCACCACCTGGACGGTCACGCTGCGGGACGGCTGGACGTTCCACGACGGCACCCCCGTGACCGCCCAGTCGTACGTCGACTCCTGGAACGCGGTGGCCTACGGCCCCGACGCGTTCGAGAACTCCGGCCAGCTCGCCGGCATCGCCGGGTACGACGACCTGAACCCGGCGGAGGGCGAGCCGAAGACCACCGAGATGTCGGGCCTGGCGGTCACGGACGACCTGACGTTCACCGTGACGCTGGACGGTCCCGACGGGCAGTTCCCGATGCAGGTCAGCCAGGCCCAGACCGCCATGTACCCGATGCCCGCCTCCGCCCTGGAGGACATGGACGCCTACAACGCCCACCCCGTGGGCAACGGCCCGTTCGCCGTGGTCGGCGACTATGTGGAGAACGAGCCGATCGAGACCGAGGCGTACGCCGACTACCAGGGCACCGCCCCCACGGTCGACGCCATCTCGTTCGTGCCGTACGCCGACGCCACCACCGCCTACACCGACGTGCAGGCCGGCAACATCGACGTCGCGAGCGTGCCGGCGGCCCGGCTGCCGCAGGCCTCCGGCGACTTCGGCGAGCGCCTCCACACCTTCGAGGCGCCCGGCATCTCGTTCCTCGGGCTCCCGCTGTGGGACGAGCGGTACGAGGACGTGCGGGTGCGCCAGGCCATCTCGATGGCCATCGACCGCGAGACCATCTCCGACGTGGTCTACGGCGGCCTCTACACGCCGGCCACCGCGTTCACCCCGGCCGTCGAGGCGGGCACGCCCGAGGGCATCTGCGGCGAGTTCTGCACGTACGACCCGACCGCGGCCAAGGCCCTGCTGGACGAGGCCGGCGGGTTCGACGGCACCATCGACATCTACTTCCCGGGCGGCATCGGGCTCGACGAGCTGTACAAGGCCATCGCCAACCAGCTCCGCCAGAACCTGGGCGTCGAGGCCGTCGCCACGCCGAGCGCCGACTGGGCCGAGTTCTCCGAGAACCGCACCAACGGGGACATCGACGGCCCGTTCTTCTCCCGCTGGGGCGCCCTGTACCCCAGCCAGCAGAACACGCTGCGCTCGTTCTTCGTGGAGAACGGCGGCTGCCCCAACTGCATCCCCTACTACGAGGACGACGTCGCCGAGCTGATCGCGGCGGCCGACGCCGAGGCCGACCCCGACGCGGCCGGCGAGGCCTACGCCGCGGTGCAGGAGCGGATCCTGGAGGACTTCCCGGCGCCGCCGCTGTTCTTCGAGACGTACTCCTACGTCACCTCGGAGCGCGTCGCGGAGCTGCCCACGTCCGCGGTGGGCAACCCGACCTTCTCCGCCGTCGTGCTCGCCGAGGGCGCATGAGCGGCGTGACCACCGGGGGGCTCGACGCGGGCCTGCTCGACGACGTGCTCGACCGGGCCCGCGCCGTCCCCCCGATCAGCGACTTCCCCACCGTCGACGCGCTCCTGGACTGGTTCTCGGCCCTGGCCGACGACCACCCGTCGCTGGTGCGCCGGCGGCGGGTGGGGACGTCGCGGCTCGGGGAGCCCATCGAGATGTTCTCGGTGGGCGACGGGCCCCGGCCGCACCTGCTCTTCGCGGGCGTGCACCCCAACGAGCCCATCGGGTTCCGCACGCTGCAGCACCTGGCCGCCGAGCTGGTGGCCGACCCCGGGCTGCGCGCCTCGACCGGCGCCACGTGGCACCTCGTGCCGTGCATCGACCCGGACGGCACCCGGCTCAACGAGTCCTGGTTCGGCAACCCCGCCGACCGCGCCGCCTACGCCCGGGGCTTCTACCGTCCGGCGCCGTCGGAGCAGGTGGAGTGGACGTTCCCCTTCGCGTACAAGGACGCGTACTTCGACGACGTGATCCCGGAGACCCAGGCGCTCATGCGCCTGATCGACGAGCTGCGGCCCGAGCTGATGGTCAGCCTGCACAACGCCGAGCTGGGCGGCGTGTACTACTACCTCAGCGAGGACCTGCCCGACGCCGTCGCGCCGCTGCACGCCGTGCCCGCGGCGCTGGGCCTGCCGCTCGACACGGGCGAGCCCGAGTCCCCCGCCCTGGAGCGGCTGGCGCCCGCGATCTACCGGGCCGGCTCGACCCGCGACGAGTACGACTACCTGGAGTCCCTCGGTCTCGACGCCCCGTCGCTGGTGGGCGGCGAGGGGTCGGCGGCCTACGCCCGGCGGCACGGGACGGTCAGCCTGATCGCCGAGCTGCCGTACTGGTCGCACCCGGCCGCGGACGACACGGCCGAGACCGACGCCGACTACGCGGACGTCGTCCGGACCAAGGCCGAGGCGCTCGTCGAGCTCGGGGGCACCCTGACCGGCCTGCTGGAGGAGGCCCGGGGCGACCTGACGCTGCGCAGCCCATTCCTGCGGGCCAGCGAGTCCTTCGTGCCGATGATGACGGACGCGGGCACCAGCGAGCTCGTGCGGGCCGGGCGACTGCCGTCCCGGCCCGCCACCGGCGCGGAGGTGTTCAGCAACGAGGAGGTCGTGCGGATGTTCCGGCTGCGCTTCGGCGGCATGCTGGTCCGTGCGCTGGAGGCCGAGGCCACGGCCGGGCTGGCCACGGCCCGGCTGCACCGCGTGCACGCGCGGGCCCGGGACCTGTACGACGGCTGGCTGGCCGACGCCCGGTCCGTGGCCGGCCTGGAGGTGCTGCCGGTGGAGCGGCTCGTGGGCGTGCAGTACGGCGCCACGCTGGCCGTGTCGCACGTGCTCGCGGCGCGCGGGTCCGGCTCCGGCGGAGGGGGCGGACGGCGATGACCCGGCGCGTCACCCGGCGCCTGGTGGACCTCCTCGTGGTCTTCCTCGGCGTCACGCTGATCATCTACCTCATGGTCTTCGCGCTGCCCGGGGACCCGATCGCCGCCCTCGGCGGCGACCGGCCCCTGGCCCCGAACGTGGTGGCCGAGCTGCGCGAGCGGTACCACCTGGACGAGCCCGTGCTGCAGCAGTACCTGCGCTACCTCGGCGGGCTGCTCCAGGGCGACCTCGGCACCACGTTCCAGGGCCAGTCCGTGGCCGACCGGATGGCCCTGCGCTGGCCCGTGACCATCACCCTGGCGCTGACGGCCTGGGGCATCGAGGTGCTTCTCGGGGTGCTGCTCGGCCTGGTCGCCGGGCTGCGCGCCGGCGCCGTCAGCGACCGCCTGGTCCTGGCCGGCACCGTCGTGGCGACGTCGATCCCTGTGTTCGTCCTCGCCGTCTCCGCCCAGCTCTGGCTGGGCGTGGAGCTCGCCTGGTTCCCCGTGGCGGGCACGGGCGCGGGCTGGCCGACGGCGTACCTGCTGCCCGCTGCGGTCATCGCCGTGTTCGGGCTCGCCTCGGTGGCCCGGCTGATGCGCGGCTCCGTGGTGGACACGCTGCGCACCGACTTCGTGCGGACCCTGCGGGCCAAGGGCCTCCGCGAGCGCCAGGTGGTCGGGGTGCACGTGATGCGCAGCTCCGCGATCCCGGTGCTGACCTACCTCGCGATCGACCTCGGGTACCTGCTCGGCGGGACCGTCGTGGTCGAGGGCGTGTTCAACCTGCCCGGCGTCGGACAGCTGCTGTTCCAGGCGATCCGGGCCCACGAGGGACCCACGATCGTGGGCGTGTCCACCGCGCTCATCCTCGTGTTCCTGCTGACCAACCTGCTCGTCGACCTGCTCGCCTCCGTCCTCGACCCGAGGATCCGCCATGAGTGAACCCCTGCCCGCCGCCCCCGTCGCCGCGGGACCCACCACTGGACCCACCGCCACGGCCCCCGCCACCGCACCGGCCGTCGCCCGGCGTGGCGTGTGGCGCACCCTGCGCCGTCGCCCGCTGTTCTGGGTGTCGGCGGCCGTGCTGGCCGTGCTCGGCCTGGTCGCGCTGGTCCCGTCGGCGTTCGCCGGCTGGTTCGGCCACCCCGACCCGCGGGCCTGCGACCTGGCCTCCAGCGCCCTGCCGCCCGGCGGCGGGCACGTGCTCGGCACCGACGTGCAGGGCTGCGACGTGTGGGCCAACGTCGTGTTCGGCACGCGCGCGTCGCTCACCGTGGGGCTGCTGTGCACCGCGGTGGCGCTGGCCGTCGCGCTGGTGGTCGGCACGCTGGCCGGGTACTACGGCGGCTGGCTCGACCGGGTCGTGGCCCGGCTGACCGACGTGTTCCTCGGGTTCCCGTTCCTGCTCGGCGCCGTGGTGGTGCTGACGTCGGTGGGCTCGCGGTCCGCCGTGTCCGTGGCCCTGGTGCTGGCCCTGTTCTCGTGGCCCACGATGGCCCGGCTGGTGCGCGGCTCGGTACGCACGGTGCGGGACGCGCCCTACGTGGAGGCGGCGCGCGCCATGGGCCTGCCCGACCGGCGGATCATCGCGCGCTACGTGCTGCCCAACGCGCTCGGCCCGGTGCTGGCGGTCGCGACGATCATGGTGGGCAGCGTGATCGTGGCGGAGTCCACCCTCACGTTCCTCGGGCTGGGCCTCAACGCGCCGTCGATCTCGTGGGGGCTGCAGCTCTCCAGCGCGCAGTCGTTCTTCCAGACGTCGCCGCACATGCTGGTGGCGCCCGCCGTGGTGCTCACGATCACGGTGCTGGCCATGATCACGCTGGGTGATGTGCTGCGCGACGTGCTCGACCCGAGGGGTCGCTCGTGAGCCCGGCTCCTAGGGTGGGCGCATGAGCAGCCACACCCCCGCTGACCAGCCCGCGGACCAGCCCACCGTCCTGCCCGCCGACTTGCCCGCCGACCTGCCCGCCGATGGCGCCGACGAGCCCCTGCTCGATACCGCCGCGGAGCACTTCGTGGAGCAGTTCGCCCTGACGTGGAGCCCACGGATGGAGGGCCGGATCATCGCGCTCCTCATGATCATGGACCGGCCGTACCTGTCCGCGCAGCAGATCGCGAGGCTGCTCAAGGCCAGCGCCGGGGCCGTGTCCACCGGCACCCGCCGGCTGGCGGAGGCCGGGTTCATCAAGCGCCACTCCGTGCTCGGCGACCGCCAGCACTACTTCCGCGTGGAGGACGACATCTGGGGCAGCTTCCTCGCGGGCGAGCGGAACTACCTGTCCCACCTGCGGAACGTGATCGACGACGGGCTCGCCATCGCGGGCGACGCCGACGGTCCCCACAAGCGCCTCGTCAACGCGCGCAACTACATGGAATGGCTTGCCGGGTACCACCGCAAGATGCTCGCCGACTGGGAGGCGTACCGCGACGCCCAGCCGGCGGACGGAACAGGAGAACCGTGACCGACGTCGCCACCGCTTCCGGCCCCTCGCCCGAGACCGAGCCCAGCCCGTCGTCCGGCACCTCCCCGGTGCTGGAGGTCCGCGACCTGACCGTCACGTTCCGCGTCGACGACGGGCACGCCCCCGACGTCCACGCCGTGCGCGGTGTGTCGTTCGACGTGCTGCCGGGCGAGGTGCTCGCCGTCGTCGGCGAGTCCGGCTCGGGCAAGAGCGTCACGTCGCTCGCCCTGCTCGGGCTGCTCGGCCGGCACGCGGAAGTGGGCGGCAGCGCCCTCCTCGGCGGGGCCGGGCAGGAGCGGGTCGAGCTGATCGGCCTCGACCGGCGCGCGCTGCAGGACGTGCGGGGGCGCCGCGTCGCGATGGTCTTCCAGGACTCGTCGGGTGCGCTGGACCCCGTGTTCACCGTGGGCTACCAGCTCGACGAGATGCTGCGGCGGCACGCGCCGGACCTCACGCGTGCCCAGCGCCGGGAACGGTCCGTGGAGCTGCTGCGCCTGGTCGAGCTGCCCGACCCGGCAGAGCGCCTGAAGTTCTACCCGCACCAGTTCTCCGGGGGCCAGGCCCAGCGCGTGATGATCGCGATGGCGCTCGCCTGCGACCCCGAGGTGCTGCTCGCGGACGAGCCGACGACGGCGCTCGACGTCACCGTGCAGCGCGAGGTGCTGGACGTGCTGCGCCGGCTGCGCGAGCGGGTCGCCACGTCGATCGTGCTGATCACGCACGACATGGGCGTGGTCGCGGACCTCGCGGACCGCGTGGTCGTGATGCGCGGCGGCGAGGTGGTCGAGACCGCGCCGGTGCGGCAGCTCTTCGAGGCGCCGCGCGCGGCGTACACCCGGGAGCTGCTGGCGGCCGTGCCCCGCGTGGGCACGCCGGACCGCCCGAGCGGGGCCGACGGCGCGGGCCGGCCCGCCCTCGCGTTCGACGACCTGGTGGTGGAGTACCGCGACCGACGGGGCCGCGCCGTGCGTGCCGTGGACGGCGTGACCCTCAGCGTGCAGCCCGGCGAGATCGTCGCGCTGGTGGGCGAGTCCGGCTCCGGAAAGTCGTCGATGGGCCGCTGCGCGCTCGGGCTGGCGCCCGTCACCTCCGGCTCGGTCGAGGTGGTGGGCACCCGCCCGGGCCAGGACACCCCGCGGACGGTGCGCGCCGCCCGGGCCCGGATCGGGGTGGTGTTCCAGAACCCCGCCGCGTCGCTCAACCCGCGCTACTCGATCGGCGAGTCCGTGGCCGAGCCGCTGCGGGTCCACGCCGGCCTGCGCGGACCCGAGCTCGAACGGCGCACCGCCGAGCTGCTGGAGAGCGTGGAGCTCCCGGCGTCGTGGGTGTCCCGGTACCCGCACGAGCTCTCGGGCGGCCAGCTCCAGCGCGTCTCGATCGCCCGGGCCATCTCGCTGGGCCCGGACCTGCTCATCGCCGACGAGCCGACGTCGGCCCTGGACGTGTCCGTGCAGGCCACCGTGCTCGACCTGTTCCGCCAGGTGCAGCAGTCCCTCGGCTTCGCCTGCCTGTTCATCAGCCACGACCTCGCGGTGGTGGACGAGCTCGCCGACCGCGTCGCCGTCATGCACCGGGGCCGCCTCGTGGAGACGGGCGCGCGCGCCCAGGTGCTCGGCCGCCCGGAGCAGGACTACACGAGACGCCTCCTGGCGGCGGCCCCGGTCCCGGACCCGGCCGAACAGGCGGCCCGCCGAGCGGCGGTGGGCTGACGGCGGTGGGCTGAGCGGCCGTGGGCTGACGGAGGTTCAGCAGGCGGTCTGCGACCGCGTGCACCCCGCTGACGGTCGCGGACCGCCTGCTGAACCGGGGCCAGTATCGGCAGCCGAGATCCGGCCGTGACCTGCGGTCAACCCCGTCGTAAGGCGCGGGCCCTAGCGTGCCGCCGTGCCCCTACCTCACCCCGCCGGCGCAGCACCACGAGCCGGCGCCACCGAGCAGGTCAGTACCACCGGGCGGGTCGGCGCCACCGGGCGGGTCGGCGCCCTCGACGGGTTGCGCGGTCTCGCCCTGCTCCTCGTGGTCGCGTTCCACCTCTTCGGCCAGGGCCGGGTCTCGGGCGGCGTCGACGTGTTCCTGGTGCTGTCCGGGTACTTCGCGACCGCCGCCCTGCTACGACGCGCCGAGGCCGGCACCCTCCGGCTCGCGGCGCACTACGCCCGCACGCTCGCGCGCCTGCTCCCGGCGGCGCTCGTGGTGCTGGCCGCCGTCACGGTCGCCCTGCTCACGCTCGCTCCCCGGCTGCGCTGGTCGGCGGGGCTGCGCGAGGTCGGCGCGGCCGCGACCTTCTGGGAGAACTGGGAGCTGGTGCACTCCGCGCTCGCGTACGGCGCGGCCGGGCCCGACGCCAGCCCGCTGCAGCACTTCTGGTCGCTCTCCGTGCAGGGCCAGTTCTTCGCCGTCTGGCCGCTGGTGGTGCTGGGCCTGGTGGCCGTCGCCCGACGCCGCGCGTGGGCCGGCCGCACCCCGTTGCCGCCCCGCCGCCTGGTCACCGCGGTGACGGCCGCGGCCACCGCCGCGTCGTTCGCCCACGCGCTGTGGCTCGTCCACGCGGACCAGCAGGTCGCCTACCTCAGCACCTTCACGCGGTTCTGGGAGATCGGCGTGGGCGCGCTGCTCGCCCTGCTCCTCCCGCACCCCGGCCGCGCCATGGCCCGGGCCGGGCGCGTCGCCCCGGCACCGTCCGGGCAGGCCGCCGCCCGCTTCGGTGGCGTGCGGAGTCTGCTCGGGTGGGCGGGCCTCGCCCTGGTCGTGGGGTCGGGCTTCCTGGTCGACGGCGCCGACGTGTTCCCCGGGGCCTGGGCCCTCGTGCCCGTCGGCGGCGCGGCGCTGGTGCTGATCGCTACCGTCCCGGGGCCGACGGCGGGAGCCCGCCCCGCCGGGCATCCGTCCCACGGCGTCGAGCGGCTCCTGGACAGCGCCCCGCTGCGCCTCGGCGCGCGCGTCTCGTACGCGCTGTACCTGTGGCACTGGCCCGTCCTGGTGTTCTGGCTCCTGACGACGGGGGCGCACCGCGCGAGCCCCCTGACCGCCGCCGGGGTGCTCGTGGTCTCGGCCGGGCTCGCCTGGCTCACCACGCGGTACGTCGCCGAGCCGCTGCTCGCCCACGTCACGGCACGCCTGGCCGCACGCCGGCCCGCGAGCGCCGTCGGCCCCGCCGACCCGGCCCGTCGACCCGGCCCCGCCGACCTGGCGGGCGACGTGACCTCCCGGGCCGCCGCGCCGCCGTCGGGCAGGCGGACGCTCGCCGTGCTGGCGGGCGCCGCCGTACTGATGCTGGGCGGTGCCCAGGCCGCGGCCACCGCGCACGACGTGACGGTGCGGCAGAGCGTCGACGACCTGCTGGCGCCCTCGCTGGACCATCCGGGCGCCGCGGTGCTCGCCCCGGGCGCGCCCGACGCGGACCCTCCCCGGGGTCCGGACGCCGTCCCGTTCCGGCCCGCCACGTGGGTGGCCTACGACGACCATCCCGACCGGCCGGACTGCGCGCAGGGCGGCGACCGGTCCGAGCTGCTGGAGTGCACGATCGTGGCGCAGGCCGACCCGGCGGCCGTCCTCTACCTCGCGGGGGCGTCGCACGAGCAGCAGTACGAGGAGGCGTTCGCCGCGCTGGCCCGGGCGCACGGCTGGGAGCTGCGCGAGATGCTCAAGCACGGGTGCCGCCTCGCGACGTCGGGCGGCGGTGAGGGGTCGGCCGGGCCGGTGCCCCCGCCGTCGTGCGCCACGTGGAACGAGCGGGCGCTGGCCGCGCTGGTGGCGGCCCGCCCGGACGCCGTCGTGGTGATCGGCACGCGCACGTACGAGGACGGCTCGCCCGAGCAGGTGCTGCCCGGCCAGGTGAGCGCGTGGCGCACGCTGGACGGCGCCGGGATCCGCGTCGTGACCGTCCGCGACAACCCCCGCTTCGAGTGGTTCGTGCCCGAGTGCCTCGACACCACGACCTTCCCGGAGGCCTGCGGGCGTCCCCGTGCCGAGCAGCTCGCCGCCGTCTCGCCCGTGCCGACGGCGCCCGGCGTGCCCGCGTCCACGGTTCACCTGGACCTCACCGACTCGATCTGCGGGCCCGAGGTGTGCGCGGCCGTGGTGGGCAACGTGCTGGTCTACCGCGACGACGACCACCTGACCGACACGTACGTGCGCACCCTCACGCCCGCCGTGGGGCGGCAGCTCCGGTCGGGCGCGCCCTGGCTGTTCGAGGACGGGCGGAGCGCCGGACCGGGGTAACCTCTGCGGCGATGAGCAGCACGCAGCACGACCCGGGACCGGACCAGCTCAAGGGCATCCTCATGGTGCTCGTGATCTTCGGGCACACCTTCTGGCAGGGCGTCGGCGAGTCGTGGGCCAAGTGGATGATCTACGGCTTCCACATGCCGATGTTCCTGTTCCTGTCCGGGTACATGATCTCGATGGCACGGTTCGGCACCCGGCCGTGGGGCGAGCTGCTGCGTCACTACTGGAAGCGCATGATCGCGGCCTGGCTCGTGGTCAGCGTGCTGTGGCTGGCGGTGCAGGAGCCCGACGCCTTCGACTCGGTGCGGTCGTTCGTCGAGGTGCTGCTGCTGCGCCCGTCGTTCCACCTCTGGTACGTGCCGATGCTGTTCCTGAGCGTGCTGCTGCTGCGCCTGCTCGGGCCGGCGCTCAACCGCTCCGTCACCGCCCGGGCGGCGCTCGGCCTGGCCGCCGTCGCGGGTGCGCTGCTGTTCCAGACGCCGCTGAAGGAGCTGGTCCCGCAGGTCGTCCTGGACAACGTGGACGCCCGGTACGCCGGGTACTTCGTCTGGATCCTGCTCGGTGTGGCGGTGCGCAACGGGTGGTTCCCGCGCCTCGCCCTGGCGTGGGGGCTGCCCGTGGTCGCGGTCGGCCTCGTGGCCCGGAGCTGGGTCTACACCTCGGACGCCGCCGGGCCCTGGTGGAGCGTCGCCGCGTTCACCGTGCTGTCGATCGGCGCGTCCCTGTGCGTGCCGGCGCTCCGCGACGCCCTGCGCACACCCCTGCCGATCGTCGGCGAGGGCCTGCGCACGGTCGGCCAGTACTCGCTGTACGTGTACCTGCTGCACCCGTTCGTCACGGACGCGCTGCAGACCCCCGAGATCGGCTGGGCGCGCTCGATGGCGCTCGGCGCCGCCGTGACCGTCGCGATCCTGGTGGCGAGCTGCGTCGTGGCGGGCGTCCTGGAGCGGGTCGGCGTGTGGCGCCGTCGGCCACGCAGGCTCGGCTAGTCAGTACCGCGGGTACGCGTAGTAGAGCACCTGGGACTCGGGCACCCAGTGCTCGACGACGCCGCGGACGCCCGACGGGAGCGCGCCGCCACCCCCCGTGTTCCCGTCGATCACCTTGATCCGCGAGCCGTCCACCTGCACCACGAACATCGTGTGCGACGCCGCACCGGAGGCGATGTAGGAGACGAAGGCCAGTGCTCCGACCCGCGGCGTCGACCCGGTGGGCAGCTTGCGCCGGACGGAGTCCTTGTAGGCGCCCCACGTGGTGGACTGCGGCACGAGCCCCGCGTGGCCGGAGGCCTTGAAGATCCAGGACTGGAACAGGCCGCACCACGGCGCGTTCGTGCGCGCCCACACGTTGTACTTGCTGTACCAGTCGTAGCGCGAGCCGTTGTCGCCGTCGTACCGCACCCGGTAGCCCACCTGGGACCGGGCCGCCGCCACCACCTCGCCCAGCGCACCCCTCAGCCCGGTCGCCGCCTCGGCGCCGTCGCCGTTGGAGTACAGCACGCCGCCCTCGAACCGCTGCACGCAGCCGCCGCGGGCCAGGCCGCACAGCGGGTCCATCACCGGGGCGCCCATGCGGCCCGTGGCGCCGCCCAGGTGCCGGTACTCGCCGAGGATGCCGCCGTGCACCCACCACGTGCGGTCGCGGCCCGAGCGGGTCACCTTGACGAGGATCCCCTTCCCGTAGGAGCGGGACACCACGGTGCGGGTCACCTGCCGGTGGCCCGACGTCGGCCTGCCGATCGCGGCACCCATCTGTCGCTCGCGGGAGGTCATGGTCCGGTCCGCCGTGGTGAACCCGACGCCGATCCGCGCCGTCCATGACGACCGCGTGCTCGACGAGCCGCGGTAGATCGCCCGGTACTCGTAGACGGCGCCCGCACGCACGCGCACGCTGTACCGCCCGGACCGGTTCGTGGTGTCCGTGCCCACCGTGCGCCAGCCGGACTCGTCCATCCGCTTCTTCTGCACGACGACGGCGCGGCCCCGCGCCGGTGAGCCGCTCACCGTGAGCCGGCCGAACATCCAGAACGTCTCGCCCTTGCGCAGTCGCCGCTCGGTGACGGCGCCGGTCAGGGCGCTCGACCGCGCGGCGGTGGCGACGGCGTCGACCGTGGTGCCCGGCGCCGCGGCGCGTGCCGCTCCGGCCCCGGTCCCGCCGGCCGGCGTTCCGGCCGCGGTCGTGCTCGCCGCGACACCCGTGGTGGGCACGAGCAGCGCGACCGCCAGCGCCGTGCCGACCCAGCGGCGCGGCCTGCGCGGGCCGGTCCGCCCCGCGTGCCGTGGCGTCGTCCGCGCGCCCCTGGCGGCCCGGTCCGTCCCCGCACCGGGCTGCCGAGCGAAAGATCGCCACATGTCCGGCAGGCTACGTCCGACCCGCGGAACGCGCAGGACGAACGCGCACCCGGCCGGTCAGAGCCGCGCGGGCAGCGCCTCGCGCAGCCGGTCGGTGAGCTCGGTCATGTAGGTGCGTGTCACGTGGTTCGGGTCGCGGTAGACCAGCACGTTCCCGATCACGGCGGGGCAGGTCTCCTCGTCGCAGAAGTAGTCGAGAACGTCCACGGACGTGACCCGCGGCGCCTCCTCCAGCGCGCCGGGCACGGTGTCCCGGCCGCCCAGGGCGTCGCTCCTCGGCTGGTCGCACTGCGTCGGGTCCGTGTAGTTCTCGGTGACGCACTCGATCACGTCGTCCCGGGCGTGCGGGGTGTCCCGCAGCACCACGACCTGCGAGCCCAGGTCGGCGAGCTCGTTCCAGACCTCGGCGAGGCCCGCGGCGCCGGAGTGCTCCTCGCCGTCGCGCGGGGCGAGCGAGTACGACTCCTGGAAGGTGGTGACCACCATGTCGGGCGCGAGCTCGCGCAGCTCGGCCCGGGTCTGCGCGTTGGCCGCGTTGCAGGCGTCGATCTCCGGGCTCGCGCCGTTGCGCGAGTCGGCGCTGTACGGGCAGGCGGAGTGCAGGTACGTGACCACGCGCCAGTTGCGCTCCGTGGCGACCTGGACGAGCGGCTCGGTGAACATCGCCGCGTGCGAGTCGCCCACCACGGCCACGGTCGCCGTCGGGTCCTCCGTCGCGCCGAACTCGCACGGGGTCGTGACGGAGTCCCGCTGTCCCGCCTGGCAGGCGTCGACCTCGGGGCTCTTGTCCTGTGCGGCCTTGATCGGGTTGGGCGAGATCGCGGTGCTGCCGTCGACGAACGGCGCGAAGTCCCGCTGGATCCCCTCGGGGATGGTCTGGTCCGCCTCGCCCGCGGCCTCCTGGGCGTTGTGGTCCCAGCGCTCGATGATGCCCTGCACCCGCCACGGCAGGGTCAGGGTGAGCCCGGCCACGACGAGCATCGCGACGAGGGCGGTCACGAGCATGCGCCCGTCGGCCCGGAACCAGCGCGACGCGCGCACCGGCTGCTCCACGAGGGCGTAGCTGGCGATGGCCATCGAGAACGAGGCCAGGAGGATCACCATGATGTCGGTGAACCGGGGGTCGCGGCCGGTGTAGACGCCGAAGAACACGATCACCGGGAAGTGCCACAGGTACAGCGAGTAGGAGATGTCGCCGATGCGCTGCACGCCCCACGACTCGGTGACCGTGCGCAGCGAGCCCGGGCCCGTGGTGCGGCCCGCCAGGATCACGGCGCACGCGCCCAGCACGGGCGCGAGGGCGGCGAAGCCGGGGAACGGGGTGCCGTCGTCGAACAGGCACGCGGCCGCCACGATGGTCGCGGCGCCGAACACGGCCATCGTGCTGCGCAGCGGCGCGAACCGCTGCGTGTCCCGGATCAGCAGCGCCAGGATGCCGCCCGCGGCGAGCTCCCAGACGCGGGTCAGCGTCGAGTAGTAGGCCACCGGGTCGTCGGCGAGCGACTGCCGGACGCCCCAGACCAGGGAGGCGACACCCACCACGCCGAAGATCACCAGCAGGACGCGGCGCAGCGACTCGGGGTCCTTGACCACGACGCCGCGGCGCGCGCCGCCCCAGATCCCGACGGCCAGCAGCACGAGCAGCGGCCAGACCAGGTAGAACTGCTCCTCGACGCCCAGCGACCAGAAGTGCTGGAACGCGGTCGGGTCGTTGCTGGCCGCCTGGTAGTCCACGGCCTCGGCCGCGAGCGCCCGGTTCTCGACGTAGAGCACGGAGGCGAGCGCCTGCCGCCACCACGACTCCACGAGGGAGGGCGGCAGCAGCACGAGCGAGAGCACGATGACGCCGACGGTGGTGACCACCGAGGCGGGCAGGATGCGCCGGGCGCGGGCGGCCCAGAACTTCTTGAGGCTCACGGATCCCGTGGTCGAGACCTCGCGCCACAGGTGGCCCGTGATGAGGAACCCGGAGATCACGAAGAAGACGTCGACACCGATGTAGCCGCCCGGGAGGACCGCGGGATCGATGTGGTAGACGACCACGAGCAGCACCGCGAGGGCTCGCAGTGCCTGGACCTCGGGACGGAACTTGCGGGTGCGGACGGGGGCCTCGGACGTCGTGGAGGCGCGGTCCTCAGTGGCGGCGGGTGCCGTCGTCGTTGCCGTCATGGAGTGTCAGACTCTTCGCTTCGGGGGCAAGGACGGGGCCGAGTGTCCCACAGAAACAGTGGGGTGAAGAATTTCGTGTTTCGCGTCCGTTTCAGATGTGCGGATGCGATGGCGATCCTGGTCAGGACGCGTAGGTTGCCCTACGGGGTCCCGCAGGGGGACTCGAACTTTCAGCCACTGGAGAGTGAAGCATGCGCATGTCCCACTCCCGTCGAGCACTCGCCGTCGCCACGGCGACGACGCTCGCGCTCACCGCGCTCGGCGGTGTCGCCGGCGCCGCGGACGAGCCCGAGTCGACCCCCGTCCCGATCGTCACGCCGGACGGGGCTCTGTTCTCGTACGTCGTGAACACGGAGCGGGCCGGCGCCGCCCAGACGGCGCTCGCCACCAAGGCGGTCAAGCGCGCCGACGGCGTCGTCGTGCAGAGCTGGCCGCAGATCGGCGTCGTCGTGGTGCACTCCGCGAACGGCTCGTTCCGCGAGGACGTGGTGGCGCTCGACCGCCTCGGCGTCATCGAGTCGGTCGGCGCGACGCGCACCGTCTCCCCCACCGAGGGCACGCCCGGCACCGACGCCCCGGCGGGCGCCAAGGAGAGCCGGTCCGTGGTGGGCAAGGGGCAGAAGAGCTCCGTGGGCGGCACCGTCGACGGGCCGTCCCGCTCCACCGCGGCCGACCCCGACCCGGGCGAGGTGACGCAGTGGGACATGGAGATGATCAAGGCCGACCAGGCGATCGAGGTGAACCCCGGGTCGTCGCGTGTCACGGTGGGCGTGCTGGACTCCGGCATCGACGCGGCGCACCCCGACCTGGCCTCCCAGGTCGACGCCGACCAGTCCGTGAACTGCACCGACGGCGGCAGGCCCGACCTGTCGGCGACCGGCTGGCTGCCCACCACGTCCGACCACGGCACGCACGTGGCCGGCACCATCGCCGCGGCGCAGAACGGCACCGGCATCGTGGGCGTGGCCCCGGGCGTCAAGCTGGCCTCGGTCAAGGTCGTGAACGACGACGGCTACATCTACCCCGAGTACGCGGTCTGCGGCTTCGTCTGGGCCGGCCTGGAGCGCATGGACGTCACGAACAACTCGTACTACGTGGACCCGTTCATGTACTGGTGCGAGGACCAGCCCGACCAGGCCGCCGCCAAGGAGGCCGTGCGCCGCGCGGTGGAGTTCTCGACCGCGCGGGGCGTGGTGCACGCCGCCGCCGCGGGCAACGCGGCCACCGACCTAGCGAACAACACCTCCGACGCGTCGAGCCCGAACGACTCGGCAGCCGTGCAGCGCGTCATCAACTCGGGCTGCGAGGAGATCCCCGCCGAGCTGGACGGCGTCGTGTCCGTCTCGTCGCTGACCCAGGCGGGCAACCTGAGCTCGTTCTCGAACCGCGGCCTCGGCAAGATCGACGTCTCCGCGCCGGGCAGCTCGATCCTGTCCACCGAGCTGGACGGCACGTGGGGCCTCAAGAGCGGCACGTCGATGGCGTCGCCGCACGTCGCGGGCGTGCTGGCGCTCCTGAAGTCCGCGCACCCGCGCTGGTCGCCCGCCCGGCTGGAGGCGGCCGTCCGGGCCCAGGCCGACGACCACGAGTGCACCACCACGACGGCCGGACCGGCCTGCGTGGGCACGCCGGCGGAGAACAGCTTCTACGGTGACGGCATCGCCGACGCCCTGGACGCCGTCGACCGCTGACGCCGCGCCCTGAACGTGTCAGACCCTCAGATCCCTCCGGGGATCTGAGGGTCTGACACGTTCGGGGGTCAGAAGCGGGTGCGCACCGCCGGGGGCTTCATCGGGTCCACGAACAGCCACTGCGCCTTGGCCCGCAGCGCGTTGTGCAGCGGGCGGGCGAGGGTCCCCGCGTAGGTGGCGGTCATGTGGTTGTCGTCGCGGTAGATCAGCACGTTGCCCACCACGCCCTGGCAGAGCTGGTCCCCGCAGATGTACCGGGTCAGGTCGAGGTGCACGGCCGAGTCCGGCACGCCCTCGGCGTCCTCGACGGGGTTGACCGGCGAGTACACGTCCGCGCGGGCCCGGGCGCAGCTCACGCTGTCGGCGTGCTGCTCCACGCACGCGGGCACCTGGAACCCGAACCGGGGGTTGTCGCGCAGGGTGACCACCCGGATGCCCGCGTTCGCGAGCTGCCGCCAGGCCCGGGCCTCCGCCGGGATCACCGTGTCGCCCGGCTCCGTGGTCGACGTGCGGCTGCCGATCACCACCACGGCGTCGGGCCGCAGCTCCTCGAGCCGCTCCAGCGCGTTGATCCGCCACGACCAGCACATGTCCGCCGGGTCCACCGGACCCACGGGCGCCGCGAGGCGGCAGCCACGCCGGGCCAGGAGCAGCACCTCCCAGTTCTCCCTGCTGCCCACCTCGGCCATGGCCGGCGCCCACTGGATCATGTGGGAGTCCCCCACCATGACCACCAGGTGGTCCGCGTCCGGCGAGTCGGTGACCGTGCACGTCATCGGCACGTCGGTGCCCGGGTTCACCACGTTCTCCTGGATGCAGCCGTCGTCGTCGACGGCGGGCAGGTCCAGCGCGGCGACGGCGGGCGCCGGCAGCACCTCGACGTCGTCCGGCACGTCCGCGCCGTGCGCCGGGCTCAGGGCGAGCGCCCCGGGATAGGCCCGCGCGTCCGCCTGCGCGGCCGCCTCGGCGGCGGCGAGCAGGGCGGCGTCCTGCCGCTCCAGCAGCCGGATGCCGACGACGGTGCCGCCCGCCACCAGCGACACGCAGACCGCGGTCGCCACGAGCGCACGCGCGCCGCCCACCGCCTCCCGGAACCGCTGCGCGGGATCGGCCACCAGCTTGGTGGTGAGCCAGGACAGCGCCACCGAGACCGCCATGATCGCCGCGGCGCCGAGCGGGTCCACCCGGTCCAGCCCGGCGTGGTGCAGGTAGGCGATGAGCAGCGGCCAGTGCCACAGGTAGAGCGCGTAGGAGATGTCCGCCACGAAGCGCAGGGGCGCCACCTGCAGCAGCCGGCGCGGCCCCCAGGCGGCGCCTCCGCCGGAGCCCAGCAGCACGAGCAGCGCGCCCGTGACCGGCCACAGGGCCCAGGGCCCCGGGAACAGCACGCCGCCGTCGAGCACGAAGCCGCTGGAGACCACCAGGCCGAGCCCCGCCCAGCCCAGCAGCGGCCGCAGGCCGTGGGGCACCCGCAGCCAGGGCAGCAGCAGGGCGAGGAAGCCGCCCACGCCCAGCTCCCAGAACCGCGCCCAGGAGTGGAAGTAGGCGACGGGCTGGTCCGTACCGTGCAGGTTCAGCGCGAAGACGAACGAGGCCACGGTCAGCGCGCCGACCACCACGAGCAGCAGGTCGCGCGAGCTGATCCACAGCCGGCGCGCGACCGCCACCACGAGCAGCACCACGACGGGCCAGACCAGGAAGAACTGCCCCTGGACGGACATCGACCAGAAGTGCTGCAGCGGGCTGGTCTGGGGGCCGGCCGCGCCGTAGGAGAGCTGGCCGGCGATCATCTCCCAGTTCACGTAGTACAGCGCGGAGGCGAGGAGCTCACGGCCGGTCTGCACCCAGGTACCGCGCGGCAGGACCCACCAGGTGAGGGCCGCCGTCGCGGCCAGCACCAGCAGGGCCGGGGGCACCAGGCGGGCGAACGTGCGCCCGTAGTGCTCGCCGAGGCGCAGGCTCCGGGTGTCGGCGCGGCGCAGCAGCGAGCCGGTCGCCAGGAACCCCGAGAGCACCAGGAACACGTCGACGCCGCCGGAGACCCGCCCGTTGCCGAACAGGTGGAACGTCACCACGAGGGCCAGGGCCAGGCCGCGCAGGCCGTGCAGCTCGGGGATGTGCGCGCTCGCGCGGGGCCGGACGACGGCGAACGGCAGCGGCCGGTCGTCGGGCGCACCGGCCGGGCCCGCCGTCACGCCCGAGGGCGGCAGCGGGTCGGAGACAACGGTCACTGATCCTCCGGGTCGGTGCACGGAGCGTGTGGTCCGGCGGAGGGGACGAGCGCCCTGGCCAGGGACCACTTCGGCAGCGTCGGAGGGCCGCCGACCGAGGTCGGCGGCCCTCTGGCGCTGCGGAGCGTATCAGGACCGGGTGGACGCACCCAGCGCTGGCCGGACCCCGCCCGAGCGGTGACCCGGAGGTGACTCAGTACTGGTGCGCGGCCCCGCCGATCATGCCGGCGGCGACGGTCTTGTTGGTCGCCTCGTCCACGAGGATGAACGCGCCCGTCTGGCGGTTGGCCTGGTAGGAGTCCACGAACAGCGGCTGGGTCACGCGCAGGCGGATGCGCGCGATCTCGTTCAGCCTGATCTCCGTGGCCTCCTCGTCGCGGTGCAGGGTGTTCACGTCCACGCGGTAGTTGATGTTCTTGACCATCGCGCGCGCCCACCGGGTGGTGTGCTTGATCGCGTACTTCTTGCCCTGCACCAGGGCGGCCGACTCGTCCATCCAGCAGATCTGCGCGTCGACGTCCTGTGTCACCGTCGGGGCGTTGTTCGGGCGGCAGATCATGTCGCCGCGCGAGATGTCGATCTCGTCGGCCAGGCGCACCGTCACCGACATGGGCGGGTACGCCTCCTCGACGGGACCGTCGGCCGTGTCGATGGACGCGATGGTGGTCTCCAGCCCCGCGGGCAGGGCCAGCACCCGGTCGCCGGGCTTCATGACGCCGGACGCGACCGTGCCCGCGTAGCCGCGGTAGTCGCGCGTGTCGTTCTGCTGGGGCCGGATCACGTACTGCACCGGGAACCGGACGTCCACCAGGTTGCGGTCGGAGGCCACGTGCAGCCGCTCGAGGTGGCTGAGCAGCGGCGAGCCGTCGAACCACGGCATGTTCTCGGACCGCGTCACCACGTTGTCGCCCGCCAGGGCGGACACCGGGATGAACGTCAGGTCGGGCACGCGCAGGCGGGAGGCGAACTCGGTGAACTCCGCGCGGATCTTCTCGAAGACCTGCTCGTCGTAGTCCACGAGGTCCATCTTGTTCACGCAGACCACCACGTGCGGCACGCCCAGCAGCGTGGCCAGGAACGTGTGGCGGCGCGACTGCTCCACCACGCCCTTGCGCGCGTCCACGAGGATGAGGGCCACGTCCGCCGTCGAGGCGCCCGTGACCATGTTCCGCGTGTACTGGATGTGGCCGGGGGTGTCCGCGATGATGAACTTGCGCTTGGGCGTCGCGAAGTAGCGGTACGCCACGTCGATGGTGATGCCCTGCTCGCGCTCGGCGCGCAGCCCGTCCGTCAGGAGCGACAGGTCCGCGTAGTCGTTGCCGCGGTCCCGGCTGACCTGCTCCACCGACTCGAGCTGGTCGGCGAAGATCGACTTGCTGTCGAACAGCAGCCGGCCGATCAGGGTGGACTTGCCGTCGTCGACGGAGCCGGCCGTGGCGAACCGCAGGAGGTCGCCGCTGACGACCTCGTGGTGCGCCCCGGCGGCCTCGCCCGCGTCCGGAAGAGTCGTCGTCATCAGAAGTAGCCTTCCTTCTTGCGGTCCTCCATGGCGGCCTCGCTCACCTTGTCGTCGCCGCGCGTGGCGCCGCGCTCCGTGAGCCGGACGGCGGCCACCTCCTCGACGACGTCGCGCAGCGTGACCGCGGCGGACTCGACGCAGGCGGTGAGGTTCGCGTCGCCGACGGTGCGGTACCGCGTCGACAGCACCTGGGCGCTCTCGCCGTCCTTGAGCGGGGTGAAGTCGTTGACCTCGTAGAGCATTCCGCTGCGCTCCACGACCTCGCGCTCCTTGGCGAGGTAGAGGTCGGGCAGGTCGATGTTCTCGGCCTCGATGTAGGACCAGATGTCCAGCTCGGTCCAGTTGGACAGCGGGAACACCCGGATCGACTCGCCCTGGTGCACGCGGCCGTTGTAGAGGTTCCAGATCTCGGGGCGCTGGTTCTTCGGGTCCCACTGGCCGAAGTCGTCGCGGAAGGAGAACACGCGCTCCTTGGCGCGGGCCTTCTCCTCGTCGCGGCGGCCGCCGCCGAACAGGGCGTCGAAGCCGTGCTTCTCGGCCGCCTCCAGCAGCACCGGCGTCTGGATCCGGTTGCGCGAGCCGTTGGGCTCCTCCTGCACCAGACCCCGGTCGATCCCCTCCTGGACGGAGGCGATCACGAGCTGCACGCCCGTGCGGTCCACCCAGCGGTCGCGGCAGTCGAGCACGGTCTGGAAGTTCAGGCCCGTGTCGACGTGCATGATCGGGAACGGGACGCGCGCGGGGGCGAACGCCTTGACCGCGAGGTGCAGCATGACGATGGAGTCCTTGCCGCCGGAGAACAGCAGACAGGGCCGCTGCATCTCGGCGACCACCTCGCGCATGATGTGGATGCTCTCGGCCTCCAGGCTGCGCAGCTGGCTCAGGACGTGACTCTTCACTCCTCAAGCACCTTCTTTGCTATCTGCCCCGACCACGGACGCGACACCTACGGTGTCGAGCAGCTCGCGCAGGCGCGGAGCCAGTGCCGGGGGGCATACGAACAGGTCGGGGAGCCAGGGGTTCTCCCGGTTGTACCGGAGCTCGGATCCGTCCAGACGGGTGCAGACGAGACCGCGGGACCGGGCCACGGCGACAGGGGCCGCGGAGTCCCACTCGTACTGCCCACCCCCGTGGACATAGGCGTCAACCGCAGCGTCGGCGACGGCGAGCACCTTGACCCCGGCGGAGCCCATCGGCACGAGCTCGACGTCGTCGCGCTCGGCCAGGGCGGCCACGAAGGCGGGCGGGCGGCTCCGGCTCGCGGCGATCCGCAGCGGCCGGTCCCCGGACAGGACGGCGGCCGAGTCGTCGCCCGGCACGATGCCGTCCGCGGTGGTCAGGACCTCTCCGCGGGCGGGCAGGGCGACGGCGCCGGAGGTGAGGCCTGCGCCCCGCTCCCAGAGCGCGACGTGGACGGCGAAGTCGTCCCGCCACTGCCCGGCCAGGGGCCCGTCGGCGTGCCGCTCGGCGAACTCGCGCGTGCCGTCGAGCGGGTCGATGATCCACACCCGGTCCGCGGCGGTGCGGGCGGCGTCGTCCTTGGCCTCCTCGGAGAGGACGGCGTCGGCGGGCCGGGCGGCGGTCAGCGCGGCCGCGAGCCAGGCCTGGGCGGCGGCGTCACCGGCGTCCTTGAGCTCCTTGGCGACGAAGGCGCCGCCGGCGGCGTCGACCTCCGCGCGGAGAGCGAGGAGCACCTCTGCCGCTCCCTGGGCGAGTGCGCGGGCGAGGGCGTCGTCGTCGAGCGACGCCGGAGGGAGCGTGGGGGACAGCGCGTTCATCGGTCTCCAGGGTGGACGGCTTCCGGCAGATCCGGCCGTCCTGACGCGACGCTCGACAGGGGGCCAAGGTGCCACAGGTGCAGTCCGGCGGACGCGCCGAGGCTACCATTCCGCCATGCGATCCAGCGCCAGTGGACCAGTAAGCATCACTACCGGCAGCAGGGAGCGCTAATGACTACTATTCCGATGAGTTTGATCGGGAAGGCGACGGTCGGCGCCCGGCCCCAGGTCCGCGCGGGATGAGCATCGACCTTCCCCTGGTCCTGGGCGGCCTCGCCGTCGGCTTCGTGGTCGGTCTGACCGGCATGGGCGGCGGTGCCCTCATGACACCGATGCTCATCTTCGTCTTCCGCGTGAACCCGCTCGTGGCGGTCTCCAGCGACGTGGTCGCCAGCCTCTTCATGAAGCCCGCCGGCGCGATCGTGCACCTGCGGCGCGGGACGGTGCACCTGCGGCTCGTGCTGTGGCTGTGCGTCGGCTCGGTGCCCGCCGCGTTCTCCGGCGCCCTGCTCATCAAGGCGCTGCCCTTCGGCGACTCGCTCGACTCCGCGCTCCAGACGATCCTCGGGGTGGCCCTGCTCATCGCGTCGGGCGGCCTCGTGGTGCGCGCCGTGCTGCAGATGGTGCGGAGCCGCTCGGCGCTCGGCGAGGGTCCGACGCCGGCGTCCGCGCCGCGCGAGCTCGTGGTCCGCCCCGTGCCCACCGTGGTCCTCGGCGCCGTGGCCGGGCTCCTGGTGGGCATGACGTCGGTCGGCGCCGGCTCCGTGGTGATCGTGGTGCTCCTGCTGCTCTACCCGGCGCTCAAGGCGTCCCAGCTCGTGGGCACCGACCTGGTCCAGGCCGTGCCGCTCGTGGCGGCGGCGTCGCTGGGCCACATCCTGTACGGCGACTTCTCGCTCGGGCTGACCACCTCCCTGCTCGTCGGCGCGATCCCCGGCGCCTGGTTCGGCGCCCACGTGTCGTCCCGCGCGCCGGGCGGCATCATCCGGCGCGCCCTGGCGATCCTGCTGCTCGCGTCCGCGCTCAAGCTGCTCGGCGCGAGCCTGCCCGTGGTGCTGGGCGCCGCGGGCGCCGCCCTGGTGTTCGGCAACCTTCTGTGGTTCTGGGTCAGGCGCCGGTTCGGCGCCGCCCCGCCGGCGTCCGTAGCAGACTCGACGTACGAGGACCCGGCCCCGGCCGGACCACCGTCCGGACCACCGGCAGGGACGGCGGCCGGTCCCACGGCCGGATCCCCGACCGCACCAGCACCCGACACCGCCGACGACCCGGCAGAGACGAGCCCGCAGCGATGACCGACTCCCCCGCCCGCGTCCTGTCCGCCGACGAGCTGGACGTCCTCGAGCTCACCCTCGGCGGCGCGCTCCCGCCGTCGGCCCTCGTGGCGGCCCTGCAGGACGGTCCCACGGGTGCCGCGCCGAACGACGCGCCCACCGACGTCGTGCTGACCGACGCCGAGAACACGCCTCTGGCCCGCCTCACGGCCCGGCCCGGCGAGGCGCCCGCGGTCGAACCGCTCAAGCCCCTCGCGGCGGCGATCGGGCCGCAGTGGGACGCCGCCGTGCGCCGTCCGGCCCGCGAGGTGCGGGCGAGCCTGGGCGGCGGCCCAGGAGCGAGCGTCGGCCTGCTCGTCACCGAGGTACCGACCCGCGAGGAGTCGGACGCCGCGGTCGCGCTCGCCTCCGGCGGCGCCACCGCCCCCGGCCGCAGCACCGTGCCGGACGGCGCCGCCCCCGGCACCGTGCTGCTGCTCGTGCCGGTCGCCCGCCGCGCCCCCGAGCCCGGCGTCGTCGGTGCCCCCGGGCTCGTGCGGGCGGCGCAGGGGCTGGCCGGCACCCTGACCGAGCGCACCGGCGCGCGGGTGACCACCGTCGTCGTGCCGTGGTCCGGGCCCGCCGACCCGTCCCTCGACGAGGTGGCGGCCGCCTACGGCGCGGCGCGCGTCGAGCGGCTGGCCGCGCACCGCTCGCCGGCCACGGCCGAGCGCGTGGCGGCCCTGCCCGGCGTGCGGGACGAGGCGGTCCGGGCGCTGTACCCGCCCGCCTCGGCGGCCGAGCTGGCCCGCGCCGCGAGCGGCGCCCACCGCCGGGGCGCCGTCGTGTTCTTCACGGGCCTGTCGGGTTCGGGCAAGTCGACGGTGGCACGCGCCCTGGCGGCCGAGCTGGAGGACGACGGCCTGGGCACCACGCTGCTCGACGGCGACGAGGTGCGCCAGCACCTGTCGAAGGGGCTCGGGTTCGACCGCGCGTCCCGCGAGACCAACGTGGAGCGCATCGGCTACGTGGCGGCGCTCGTAGCCCGGCACGGCGGCATCGCCGTCGCCGCGCCGATCGCACCGTTCGCCGCCGGCCGCGCGCGGGTGCGCGCCCTCGCCGAGGAGGCCGGGGCGCACTTCGTCCTGGTGCACGTCAGCACGCCGCTGGAGGTGTGCGAGGCCCGCGACCGCAAGGGCTTCTACGCCCGGGCCCGCGCCGGCGAGATCGCCGAGTTCACGGGCATCTCGTCGCCCTACGAGGAGCCCGACGACGCCGACCTGGTCATCGACACCACCGACGTCCCGGTCCCGGAGGCGGTGGAGCAGGTGCGCCGCCACCTGCTGGCGCTGCTGGACTGACGCGGCGCGGATCGGCGTGACCGGCAAAAAGGTCAGGTGATCGGCAGCTCGGGCTGCCGATCACCTGACCTTCTACCGATCACCCGCCGGGCCTGGGCCCTGGGCCGAGGCCCGGCGGGGCCTCAGGCCGTGGCCTCGGCCTTGTTCGCCTCGGCCTCCTGGGCCTTCTTCAGCTCGGCCTCTTCCGCCTTCTTCCGCGCGGCCTCTTCCGCCGCACGCTTGCGCTGCAGCGCCCGACGACGGGCCGGGCCCATGCCGGGACGCTGTGCGCGCACGAAGTTCTTGTACGCCTCGGCGACCTCGTGCACGGGACCGTCCATGACGAGCTGCCCCTGGTGCATCCACAGCACGCGCGTGCACATGGCCTCGATCGTGGAGATCGAGTGGCTCACCAGGAAGACGGTGCCCGCGTTGGCGCGGACCTCCTCGATGCGCGACTTGCTGCGCTCCTTGAAGGCGGCGTCGCCGGTGGCGAGGGCCTCGTCGATCATCAGGATGTCCGGCGACGCGGCCGACGAGATCGCGAACCGCAGGCGCGCGCCCATACCGGACGAGTACGTCGTCATCGGCAGGTAGACGAAGTCGCCGATGCCGGCGAACTCCACCACCTCGTCGAACTTCTCGTCGACCTGCTTGGGCGTGAGCCCGAGCGCGAGGCCGCCGATCATGATGTTCCGCTCGCCGGTGAGCTGCGGCATGAGCGCCGCGTTCACGCCGAGCAGCGACGGCTCGCCGGAGACGTGCACGCTGCCCTTCTTGGGGGGCATGAGGCCGGCGATCGCCCGGAGCATGGTGCTCTTGCCCGAGCCGTTGACGCCGACGATCCCGATGGACTCGCCGTGCCGCACCGTGAAGGAGACACCCCGCACGGCGTGCACCTCGCTCACCGCGCCGACGTGCCGGCGTCCGGCCTGGAGCAGCCGCTTGTGGAAGGGCACCTTGACCTTGATCTCGCGGATCTCGGCCCCGCCCTTCTCGGCCTCCTTGCGGGCCCGTCCGCCGATGACGCGGTAGACGACGTGCAGGTCGTCCACCACGAGGCACGGGTCGCCCAGGTCGGTCTCCAGCGCCTCCTGCCCGGCGTCCTCGGGCTCGACCTCGAGGTCGAAGTCCATGTGCTCGTCGGCCTCAGTCACGTCCGTACCTCTCCTCACCGCGCCAGAAGACGATGAAACCGATCACGAAGAACACGACGGCCCACACACCACCGAGGGCCCACATGAGGCCGCTGGGTGGGAACTGCTCCTCCTGCATCAGCACGGAGCGCACCAGGTACAGGTACACCGCGACCGGCTGGTACTCCAGGACACCGCCGACGATCGCCTTCGACGTCTCGGGGATCTCCAGCCGCGCGACGTAGTCGGCGAGCGGGAAGATGACGCCGGAGGCGTACATCACGACGCGCATGACGAACGGCAGCACGTTCTCGATGTCCGGCGTCGTGGCCACGTACCGCGCCATGAAGAACGCCAGCCCGGTGTTGAAGATCCACATCAGCGCGATCGCGGCGGGCAGCAGGAGCCACCACCAGGTCACGTGGATCATCTCGTAGCCGGGCAGCAGTCCGCTGAGCAGCGTCACGATGCACATGACCACGATCGCGGGCAGCAGTGTGGTCAGCAGCGACAGCACCGTCGACATCGGCAGCACCGCCCGCGGGAAGTGCAGGGAGCGCAGCAGCTGGGTCTTGCCGCTGATCGACTTCGCACCGCCGGTCACCGAGGACTCGATGAAGCGGTACATGAAGACGCCGATCACGATGAAGGCGATCGAGTTGTCCACCCCGCGGTTGAGCCCGAGCAGGATGCCGAAGATCAGCACGTACACGGTCGCGTTGAGGATGGGGTTGAGCACGGCCCAGAGCTGGCCCAGGTAGTTGTTCTGGTTCTTGGCGTACGCCGTCGACGTGGCCAGGACGCGGATGAAGGCCCAGCGTCCGGTCAGGTCGCGGATGTACTCGCCCAGGGGCGGGCGGACGTTCAGGGGGCGCAGTCCGTACTGCTTCGCGAGGGCGAGACGCTCGGCCGACGTGGTGCCGGGAACGAGCGGCGGCGGCGGCTGTTTGGCGTTGCCGCTGGCGGCGGGCTTCGCAGGCGCTGCCGCGTCGGTAGTAGGTGTGCTCACGGTGCGTGAAATACCTGTCTGGTCGGGGGCACTGCCGGGCGTTGTCCGGCCGTTCGATCCTAGCGGGTCACGAACCCTAGCAGTGTGGTCGGGATTCCTGGGCGACAGCGCGGGACCACGCCCGCCGGACCTCGGCGGACGTCTCCCGTGAGAGACTGCCACGCGTGCAGCACCCCCGTCCCGCTCCTCGAACGACCGACCCGGGCACCGCGTCCCCGCGTGTCGCCGGCGCCCTGGTCGAGTCGCCGCTGCAGCTGCTCTGCACGGTCGAAGCGCACGCCGCCGGGTACGGCGGTACAGAGACCCACGTGCACGTGCGCGACGACGTCCCCGCCCTGGGCGACGCCCTGTCCGCGGTGCGCGAGCTCAGCCTCCCCGACGGGCTGACCTTCGACCTGGCGGGCCGCCGCAGCGCCCTGACCGCGCGCGAGCCCGTCTGGCTCGTGGGCGACGCCTTCTCCGGCCTGTTCCAGGCCACCGCGCCCCTGCGGCGCCCGGAGCGCATGGTCCTGGTCGACGACGGCCTGGCCACCCTCGAGCTGTGCCGCCTCCTGGTGCGCCGTGACCCGCTGGTCCGGATCGGCCGGCCCGCGCGTGCCCCCCGACGCCGGCTCGGCGCCGTCGCCGCCGGCCGCCTGCGGTCGCTCGCCGCCGACGGCCGCGTCACGATCTTCACCGCGATGCCGCTGACCCCCGAGCTGTCCGCCGGCCTGCGGGCCCAGGGCTTCGACGTGCGGCACAACCAGTTCGGCTGGCTCACCGCGCAGCCCGCCGACGAGGCCATGCCCGAGCCCACGATCGTCGTCGGGTCGGCGATGGCCGCGGACAAGCTGATCGACCCGCACCGGTACGTCGACTGGATCCGGTCGCTGGCCAAGGAGAGCGCCCTGCGCTACGTGCCGCACCGCCGTCAGACGCCGGAGTTGCTCGCTACCCTGGCCGGGATCGACGGCGTGACCGTCGACGTGCCCGGGGCCCCCGTCGAGATCCGGCTGCGGGGCCTGCGGGCGGGCCAGCGCGTGCTGAGCCTGCCGTCGACATCGACCATCCTGTTGACCACTATCATTTCACCGCTCGGTGTCCCCGTCACCGCGCTCGACGTGCCCGCCGACTGGTGGACCCCGCGCGCCACGGCCGAACAACGAGCACACCTGACCAGCGTCGTCGAGCTCGCCCGGCAAGCCCGGGCCGCAGCCGACGACGCTTCGGAAACCGACTCCCCGGAGGCGAACGAATGACCATCCGCGTGCTCGCGGTCGCGGACAGCGACTCGTATCTGAAGTGGGCATGCGCGACGCTGGACAGGCTCGGACCGGCCGACGAGAGCGGGCTCGACCGCTCGGCCGTGATCGTCAAGACGCCGATCGCACCGACCACCAGTCAGATCGCCGCCGCCGTCGCCGGGTCCTCCGTGGTCCGGCCCGCCGTCCTGCCCGTCCGGGACCTCGCCGCGCAGATCCGGGACAACACCCCCGACGTCGTGCTCATCGCGGCCACCGGGCCCGTCGCCGAGGTCGTGGCGCGCGCCGTCGTGGCCGCCGCGGGCAAGCGCCGGCCCGCCCTGATCACCGGCCTGCCCGGCATGGCGCTGCCCGCCACGCCCGAGGGCACCGGCTGGCGCCGCTGGTGCGACGCGTTCGTGGTGCACAGCCGCCTCGAGGTGGACGCCTATCACGAGGCCTTCGCCGCGCACGGGGTCACGCCCGAGGTGCCGCTGGCCCACCTGCCGTTCCTCGAGCACACGGCCGCGAGCCTGGGCACCGAGCCGGTCAAGCGCGTCGTGTTCGCCGCACAGGCGAAGGTGCCGGACAACCGGCCCGACCGCGTGACCCTCCTGGACCGCCTCGCGAAGCTCGCCGAGGACGACTTCGAGGTCATCGTGAAGCTGCGTGCCCGCAAGGGCGAGCGGCAGACGCACAACGAGGCGTTCCCCTACGACGAGCTGTGGGACACCGAGCACGAGCGGCTCGGGCACCGCAGCGATGCGCTGCGGTTCGTCGACGGTCCGATGGCGGAGTGGCTGCAGGCCGGCTCCGCGCTCATGACCGTCAGCTCGACCGCCGCGATGGAGGGGCTGGCCCTCGGCCTGTCGACCGTCATCATCGACGACTTCGGCGTGAGCCCCGAGCTGCTCAACGCGCCGTTCGCCGGCAGCGGCTGCGTGATGCACGTGGCCGACGCCGCCGAGGCGTTCCGCGCCGGGGGGCCGCAGCCCGACACCGCCTGGCTCGAGGACAACTACCTGCACGCCACGGACTCCGAGCTGCCCGCGACGGTCCGGGAGCTGGCCGCGCGCCGAGAGGCCGGGACGCTCACCGAGCTGGCCGAGGTCAAGCCGTGGCTGCGCGCCCGCTACCTGCGGATGGCCCTGCAGATGTACCTGCCCAAGTTCGTCTACGACGTGATCCGGCTGACGACCCGTCCGGTGCGGCTGCTGTTCCTGGACAAGAAGGCCTGACCCGACCGACCAGAGCCGAACGAGGTGTCAGACGTACAGGTCACCCGAGTGACCTGTATGTCTGACACCTCGTTCGACGTTCGGGCGCGTCAGACGCCGTCGTCGACCCGCACGCGCTCCGTGAGCCCGCGCAGGAACCCGGCGCCCCACGCCATGTGCATGGTCACGAGCGTCGCCGGCAGGGCCAGCGCCGAGCGCAGGTCGAGCCGCGGGCGACGCGTCGCCGCGTGCGCCGACGCCGCCAGCACGCCCAGGAGGTAGGCGGCCGGCGGCACGAGGCCGACCAGCGTCACGGGCAGCGAGCCCGCGACGGCACCGCCGATCGCCACCAGCACGGACACGCCGAGCACGATGACGGCGGTGGGCGGGGCGAGGTAACGCAGGTTCGCGGTGCCGGGGTTGCGGCGCACCACCTCGCGGCGCCACATGCCGGTGCGCCAGAACTGCGTGGCGACGGCGCCCAGCGAGCGGCGCGGCTTGTACTCGACCACGAGCGACGGGTCGAACCACAGCAGGCTGCCGCTCGTGCGCAGGCGCAGGCACAGCTCCCAGTCCTGGGCCCGCACGTACACGGGCGAGTACCCGCCCACGCGCTCCAGCGCCTCGCGGCGGAACGTGCCCAGGTAGACCGTCTCGGCCGGGCCGGCGACGCCGCCCGTGTGGAAGGACGCGGCGCCCAGGCCCGCCGGGTGGCTCATCGCGCGCGCGACGGCCTTCTGCACCGGGGTGTCGCCGACGGGAAGCATCCGTCCGCCGACGCCGTCCGCGCCCGCGGCCTGGAGGGCCTCCACCGCGCGGCGCACGTACGTGGGCTCGGCCACCGTGTGGCCGTCCACGCGGACGAAGATCGAGTGTCCCTCGGGCATGCGCTCGAGGCCCGCGTTCAGGCCGAGCGGCTTGGAGCCCGTCGGGTTGTCCACCACGGTGACGCGTCCGGTCTCGACGGCGAGCTTGTCCGCGATCTCGCGGGTCCGGTCCTTGGACGGTCCCACCGCGAGCACCATGTGCAGCGGGTGCGGGTAGTCCTGGCCCAGGATCGAGCGCACCATCGCCTCGAGGTAGGGCTCCTCGTCACGTACGACGGCGACCACCGTCACCAACGGCATGCTCGCCGCCTCTACCCGCTCGGGCACGAGGCCTCCTCTCGTTGACGCGCTGGCGGGACCCATGGGTCCACGATCTCGTGTTCTGTCAGTTCCGGATACATCGGAGGCGGGCGCCGCGCGTGCGGGGCCCGCCTCCGACGACTCAAGCAGTGGTGCGGTGTGCGGTCTCAGGCTCTGTCCTTCTGACGCCCGAGCCTGCGGTTCCGCTCCGGGCGGGTGCCTCGTTCCTCGGCCCCCACCCTGCGCTGAACCTTCGTCTCAGGCGTCGACGCGACGCAGGCGCGACATCGGCGAGAACTCGCCGGGCATGACGCGCTTCTGACCGTCGCCGAGCGCCTTCTCGAGGATGCGGATGTCGCGCACCAGGTTCTCGAGGCCCTTGGGCTCGAGCGAGGAGGCGTGGTCCGAGCCCCACATGGCGCGGTCGAGCGTGATGTGCCGCTCGACGGCCACGGCGCCCAGCGCCACGGCGGCGAGGGAGATCTGGAGGCCGGTCTCGTGGCCCGAGTAGCCGACGGGCACGCCGTAGCGCTCCTGCAGCGTCGTGATGGTGCGCAGGTTCGCCTCCTCGGGGGGAAGCGGGTAGGTCGACGTGGCGTGCAGGATCACGAGCTTGCTCGTGTCCAGGATCTCCACGGCGGCGTCGATCTGCTCCAGCGTCGACATGCCGGTCGACAGGATGATCGGCTTGCCGGTGGCGGCGAGCGCACGAAGCATCTCGTGGTCGGTGACCGAGGCGGAGGCGACCTTGTGGGTCGGCACGCCCATCTTCTCCAGGAAGTCCACCGAGGGGGCGTCCCACGGAGAGGCGAACCACTGGACGCCCTTCTCCTTGGCGTACGCGTCGATCTCCGTGTACTCCGGCTCCTCGAACTCGACCTTGTACTTGTACTCGAGGTACGTCATCTCGCCCCAGGGCGTCTGACGGATCTTGTCACGCTGGTCCTTCGGCGTGCTGATCTCCGGAGTGCGCTTCTGGAACTTCACGGCCTGGCATCCGGCCTCGACCGCGACATCGATCAGCTTCTTGGCGATCTCGACGTCACCGTTGTGGTTGATGCCGATCTCACCGATCACGTACACGGGCTGGTCGGCGCCGACCTGCAGGTCGCCGATAGTGACCGGCGCGGGCTGCGCGTTCGTCGCGCTCATAAGAAGGTCCTTCCGAAAGGGTCGAGCACAGGGTAGTGCTGTTACGTGTCGTCGGGACTAACCGGTGACGACGGGGGTCTGGGTGGCTGCCGAACCGGCGGTGACTTCACCCGGACGCGCAGCGAGTATACGGTCACAGATCTCACGGACCGCACCGTTCCCGCCCTCGCGGGACAGCACCAGCCGGGCCTGAGCCTTGACCTCGGGACGCGCGTCGGCGACCGCGACGGGCCACCCGACGACGGCCATGGCGGCCAGGTCGTTCACGTCGTTCCCGACGTAGGCGACCCGTGCCGGATCGAGGTCCTGCTCGGCGATCCACGCCCGCAGGGCGGTGGCCTTGTCCTCGACACCGTGCATGACCTGCACCTTCAGCTTGTCGGCGCGGGACGCGACCACCTTGTTGGTCTCGGTCGAGAGGATGAGGAACGGCAGGCCGGTCCGGCGCAGGCGGGACACGCCCATGCCGTCACCGCGGCTCACGCGCACCTGCTCGGTGCCGTCCTGGTCCACGTAGGCGTGGTCGTCGGTGTGCACGCCGTCGAAGTCCGTGACGAGCGCGTCCACGTCGAGCGGCACCGGTGCCGCGTCGCTCTCCTGGTCGACGAGCTGGCGGGCGAGCCAGAGGTCGCGGGGCTCGTCGATCTCGATGGACCACTCGGGGGCCAGCGGCTGGATGCCGACGTCGCCGAAGAAGCGGCGGCCGGTCTCACGGAACCCGTCCGTGCGCATCACGTAGAACGCACCGGTCTCGCGGAAGTGCGGGGCGCGGTCCTGCCGGCGCGGGCGGAAGTCGGTGGTGTGGCCCACGGGCGTCGCGACGCCGTCGTCGATGCGCCACTGGAAGTCGTGCGTCTCGGAGACCGCGACCACGACGTCCTTCTCGCCGCGCGTGACGCGGCGGATCGCGGTGTCCAGGTCCTCGGGGTCGATGAACGGCGAGGTGCACTGCACCAGGACGGTCACGGGCGGGATCTCCTGGGCGGGCAGGCCGCCGTCCCCGGCCTCGACGCGGTCGAGCACGTGCAGCAGGGCCGACTCGGACGACGCCGTGCTGCCGGCGATCTCGGCGGGGCGGACCACCACGCGCGCACCGTGCAGGCGCGCCTCGGCGGCGATCTCGTCGTGGTCGGTCGAGACGATGACCTCGGCCACGGAGGGGGCGGCGAGGGACGCCTGGACGGCACGCCCGACCAGCGTGATCCCGTCCACCCGCGCGAGGTTCTTCAGGGGTACGCCCTGCGAACCTCCCCGGGCCGGGATGACTACTACGGCGGACGGGGTTTCACCGGGTACTGACATACGTGGCACTCTCGGATCGGGTCTGGACGGGTACGCCGTCCACAGTAGCGTGACCAGCGCCGTCCGACGCACACGGGCCCGCCCCCGGCGTCGGGCAGGATGTGGGATCCTGCCGTAGCGCGGCGACAGCCGCCGGCCCCCCAGAAGAATCCCCACGAAACGGTATGCGGCGCCCCAGAAGCCGGCGTGACCGTGCCGAGAACGGAGACAGCTCGAGTGCCCGGAACCGAAGGTCGCATGGCGAACTCCCCGCACGACGGCGACGTGCCTCGGGCCGTGTCCCGGACCAAGCGGCGTGAGAACGCGCAGCGCACCGCCGAGGTGATGCGCGCTCTGCAGCGGGCCACGGGCTCCCGGCCGAAGCTGGACCATGCCACCACGCGCGCGCTCGCGCGGGGCGTGATCGCCTGGAAGCACGTCCCCGAGGTGCGCGCGGCGCTGCTCGCCGGCGCGAGCACGGCGATCGACCGCTGGGACCTGACCGCCGCGGCCACGCTGACCAGGCTGCTGCGGACCGGGTCGCCCGACCCCGAGACCCTCCGCCTCGCAGGCATCGTCGCCCTGCTCGGCGGCGACGCCGAGGCGGCGGAGCAGCACTTCTACGACGCGTCCAAGGGCACGGGCTCGGTGGCCCGCCGCCGCACCAACGCGCAGCGCGCGGTCGAGGACATGCAGCAGTTCGTGGACTTCCGGAAGGGAATGCTCAAGGACGACGGCCCGGCGGAGCTGGCGGACCTGCGGGAGCTCGCGGCGTCGGTCTCCCTCGCGAACCGCAGGGCGGCCGACGCCGCCTTCGGCCGGTACCTCGTCGCGTGCCTCACCCACGGCGTCGAGGGACCGCTGGGCGACCTCCTGGACGCGTACGCCGAAGCCGGCCGCATGACGGTGCTGGAGGCACGGCCCGACCTGCTCGACGTCGCCGTCGAGAACGCCGAGTTCATCGCGGCCGACGGCGACCACGCCGGCGCGCTGCACCTGCTGCAGGGCACGTTCCGCCAGTACGGCATGGTCACCGAGCGGTACCTCGTCGCCCTCGGCACCACGCTGTCGGCGCTCAGCCGGTACGACGCGGCGCGCCGGGCCTTCCGGATCGCCAGCCCCGGCCTCGGCTCGGCCCGCGCGGCGCAGGTCGCCTGGATCATGCACGACGACGAGTCGGCGCACACCCTGGCCCGCAAGGCGATCCGCCACGACATGCCGCGCTCGTCGGTGCGGACCGTGCTCGCCCGGGCCGAGCACCCGGTCACGCCGGCCGAGGCCGACGCCCCCACGGGCGGCATGGGCCACGTCGCGTTCTACGTGGACCGCGGGGAGAACTTCGGCGACATCGTGCTGCCGGACGCCGTCCGGGACGCGATCACGGAGCCCGCCGGCCCCACCGACTGGACGTCGTTCCACGCGCACCAGGTGTTCGACGACGAGTTCGTCCGGATCGCGAACGCCCAGCGCGCGCTCGTCGTGGGCGGCGGCGGCCTCTTCCTCCCGGACACCTCGCCCAACTCGAACAGCGGCTGGCAGTGGAACGTGCCGCCCGCCTCGCTCGACGCGGTGACGGTGCCCGTCTACGCCTTCGCCGTCGGCTTCAACCTCTTCACCGGGCAGCGGTTCAAGGGCGACCTGTTCCGCCGCAGCCTGATCGCCTTCACGCGCAAGGCCGAGTTCCTGGGCCTGCGCAACACCGGCTCGATGGAGCGCGTGCGCGACCTGCTGCCCGCCGAGCTGCACGACAAGGTGCGCTTCGTGCCCTGCCCCACCACCGTGCTCGAGCACATCCGCCCGGACCTGCCCGCCGGACGCACCGGCTCCGGCACGGTGCTGGTCAACGCGGCGTTCGACCGCAGCGAGCGGCGCTTCGGCGCCGGGTACGCGGACTTCCTGGAGCAGATCGTCGAGCTCGCGGAGAAGGCGGGCAAGGGCGGCGCGGAGGTCCGCATCGCCGCGCACACCCGTGGCGACCTCAAGCTGGCGAAGGACCTGGAGGCGGCGCACGACCTGACGCTGCCCGTCGACGAGCTCCACTACATGGACCAGGCCGACGCGCTCGCCGTCTACCGGCAGGCGTCGCTCGTGATCGGCATGCGCGGCCACGCGACGATGATCCCGTTCGGCCTGGGCACCCCCGTCCTGAGCATCGTGTCGCACCCGAAGATGCGGTACTTCCTGGAGGACGTGGAGCGTCCGGACTGGGGCTACGACGTGGCCGACGCCGACCTCGGCGCCCGGCTCGCGGAGCGGACCCTCGACGTGCTGGCCCGGGAGGACGAGTACCGGGCCGACGTCGCCGACCGCCAGCAGCTGCTGCTCCCGCACGTCCGCGCCGCGGCCGCGGACGTCGCGAAGGCTTGACCTCTCGTGTCACCACATCGCCGTTAGACTCAACCGGTCTCAGTACACCGAAAGGGAGTTATCTCGATGCCCACCATGCGGAGCGTGCCGCTCGGCCGTGAACCGGGCGACGCGGAGATCGCATCGTTCGCCGACCTGATCGACAGGCCCCTGCTGATCGTCGGCAACGGGCCGTCGTCGGCCATGCCTCCCTATCACCGGATCCCGGCGGACGTGGTCGTCTTCCGGATGAACTGGTTCTTCCTGGAGAGCAACTACCACTTCGGTGACCGGGTCGACGCGTACTTCAGCGCCATCCCGAACGAGAAGCTGGAGAAGCTGCTGCAGGACGAGGTCCGCTCGGGACGCTACGACGTCCGCCGGATCCTCAGCCCGATGCGCCACGCCGCGAACCGCGACGGCGACAAGTACGGCCTGGACCCGCTCGCCGGCGTCGAGGAGCTGGACTCCTGGTCCATCCCGGCGCGGCACCCCCGCCTCGCCCGCGCCTTCATGAGCCGGCCGGGCCTGCCCACCACGGGCATGCAGGCCCTGGCGTTCGGCCTCGGCGTCGGCTTCCGCGAGATCTACCTCGCCGGTGTCGACCTCTACGAGTCCAAGGACAGCCGCTACGGCTACACGGTCACCCAGGCGGCGGAGTCCGCGCTCAAGGACAAGGACCTCACGCCGGGCTACGAGTCGGCCCACGGCCTGGACTCCGACCTCGCGTTCCTGCGCTCCTGCCTCGCCGAGTTCCCGGACGCGACCATCCGTTCGGTGAGCCAGTCGGACACGCTGCACCTGTTCGTGCCCCCGGCCGACGAGCTGACCGAGCGCCCGCACCTGACGCCCGAGGCGGTGCCGACGCTCGCCGTGTCCAAGGACACGGTGGACCTCGAGCTCCCCGAGGTCGGCGAGGACACCTCCGTGATCGTCCCCGCGGTCGGCGGCCCGCTGTGGAAGGAGATCGACGGGCGCAAGTGCGCGTACATCACCGTGGTCTCCGGCTCGTACCACCACGGCGCGCGCGCCCTGGCGAACTCGCTGCGCGAGCACTCGGACGTCCCGCTCATCGCACTCGTCACGCCTGACGCCGATCGCAGCGCCCTCGCCGCCAGCGACATCCGGACCATCCAGGTCCCGGGCATCCGCAACCCGATGAACTCGGGCGGCAACAAGATCCAGGCGCGCTTCGCGATGACGTACACGAAGCTGCACGTGTTCCGGCTCGACTTCTTCGACCGCGTCGTCTACCTCGACAGCGACACCGTCGTGAAGGGCAGCCTGGACGAGCTGTTCGAGGGCGACGACTTCGCCGCCGTGCCCGACGCCGGCCTGGACCTGCCCGACGGCAACGTGTTCAACTCCGGCGTCTTCGCCGTGAACCCCTCGCACGGGATGTTCGAGAAGATGATGTCGCAGCTGAGCCACACGACGTCGTACGACGGCGGCGACCAGGGCTTCCTCAACCAGTTCTTCTCGGACTGGCGCAAGCTGCCCCTGGAGTACAACACCACCAAGCGCATCTACTCCCACCACCCGCAGGTGTTCAACGAGGAGGACGTCAAGGTTCTCCACTACGTGGGCCGCAAGCCGTGGGAGCCGACGTCGAAGGGCGAGCGGTACGACCAGCTCGACTACGCCTGGCTCGACTACCTCTCCGACTGGGAGAAGAACGAGCTGGTGCGCGAGCTGCGGCACACCGCGGCCGGCGGCAAGCCGCCGGAGGCCGGCAGCAGCAGCCCGTTCCGGCAGGCTCAGCTGGCCAACCGGACCAACAAGGCGAACGAGGCCGTGCGCCTGCTCGAGGGTGTCATCGCGGAGCGCCAGCCGACGTCGGGCGAGCTGCGCGAGCTGGCCAAGGCCTACCGCCGGCTGGGCCGGCACGACGACTGCGCCCGCGTGCTCAAGCAGGCGTACGCCATGGACCCGCGCCGCAGCGTGATGAAGGACATGATGCTGGCGCAGGCGCGCTCCATCAAGAAGAAGCTCGCCTGAGCCGGAGGCGCAGCGCAGGGTGAGAGCCGAGGAACGAGGCACTCGCCCGGAGCGGAGCCGCAGGCTCAGGCGACGGACAAACAGAGCCTGAGCCGGAGGCGCAGCGCAGGGTGAGAGCCGAGGCAAACAGAGCCTGACCCGTGCGCGACACAGCCCGTGGGGCGGGAACCGGAAGGTTCCCGCCCCACGGGCTTCGTGCTACCGGCTGAGCACGCGCCGGGCCCTGCGCCGCCCGGCCCGCACGATCCGCCGCAAGGTGGTCAGGGACCCGTTCCTGCCCGGGGCCGCGTGCGCCGCCGCACGGGTGGGCTTGCCGGCGGCGGCGCGCGCGGCCGCCGCGCCACCGTTCTGCCCCTGCGCCCCGGCCTCCGCGTCACGGGCGGCCTCCGCCAGCCGGCGCCGCTCGTAGTCGGCGTCGTAGCAGGCCTGGGCGAGGCTGAGCTCCCGCTCGCTGTACGGGGCGAGGTCCGCGTCGACCTGCTCCCCCGTGAGGCGTTCGTAGATGACCGAGAGGTTGCGCCGGGTCGTGTCGACGAAGCGCTGCTGGGTGGCCGCGAGCTCCGCGCGCAGCTCCGCGCGCTTCCGGTCGGCCGTGGTGATCCGCGCGAACGCGTCGGTCGCGAAGTCGCTCCGCCACGGGTCGACCAGGAACTCGGGATGGCCGATCTCGTGGGCGAAGTACTTGATCTTGTTGTTGGTGCTCAGCGACAGCGGGATGTTGTTCAGGCCGAACGGGATCATCTGCGAGTGGCCGCGCGCGCCGAGCACCACCGGGAGGTGCGCGTAGGTGCGGGCCCCCTCGAACAGCACGCGGGTGCTCCCGAACAGCCGGTGCCCCACGAGCCCGAGCTCGGCGCCGTACTCCTGGAAGAACTTCATGTCCGTGCGCTTGTGGCCCAGGAACTCGACGGCCCAGCCGTCCTCCTGGAGTGCCACGACGAGGTCGCGCAGCCGCGGGAAGATCGCACCCGGCTCGAGTCCCGAGTCCACGTGCGCCACCTCCAGGCCCACCTGGATGCCGATCCGCCGGGTGTCGTCGTCGGGGGGCTCGCTCGCGAGGCGGGGCAGCAGCACGCGCGCGATCGTCGTCGGGCAGGGCTGCAGGGTGAGCTGCGGGGCGTCCTCCGGCGCCTCCAGCCAGTCACGCATGTCCTCGACGGCGCCGGTGGAGCGCAGCCCGAAGAAGACGCTCTGCGCCATCGTCCGGTTGACGTGCCTGCGGAACACCTCGTTGTAGCGCTCCGGGTCGAACGGGGCCGGGTTGCCCGCGCCGAACACGATGATCGGCTTCCTCAGCCGGGCCAGCAGCTCCGTGGTGATGTTCCACTGCCAGCCCGAGGCGGGTGTGGCGTTGGTGCGCCGCGGGAAGATGCCGCCGCCGCCGATGACCACGGCGTCGAAGTGCTCGTTGATGTCGTCCACGAACGAGCTGGTCGCCCGCTCGCGGAACGGGCTGCTGCTCGTGAGCTCGAGATGCTCACCGCCGCCCCAGGAGTTGAAGGTCTGGCGGACGAGCTCGAAGAGCAGCTGGTCGCCGTAGCTGTAGACGGTCTTGAGGTCGAGGTGCAGAAGGCGTTGGCGTCGCATGGTCCCCTCACATCGCGCGGCTGCCCCCTGAGGGGAATATAGCCGCGAGCCGCCGGACCTGCGCGGGGACGGCTACGGTGTCACCCGGCGCCGGGCAGGTACGGCGACGTGCCGTCCGCGCCGATCTGGCGGTGCAGAGCCTCGTTCGACGGCGCGAGCGCGGCGAGCAGCCCGGCCCGCCGTTCGGGGGTCAGGAGCTGCGGCGGCGGATGCGTGAGGTTGGAGAAGCGCGCGTCCAGGAAGTGGCGGAGCTCCTGCGTGTCCTGCTTCTCCAGCAGGGCGTTGCCGAGGAGCGCGATCTGCAGCGCCACGTCCGAGTAGCCCCGGTTGACGCTCTCGGTGTTGAACGAGAACGTCGGCGGCACGCCCGCCCCGGTCGCCGTGAAGAAGTCCCGCACGAAGCCCCGCGACCCCAGGGTCTTGATGGTCTCGAAGTACTTGATCCTCAGGTCCGCGCCGTCGGGCAGCGCCGCCCGCATCTGGTCGACGAGCACGTCCCAGCGCAGGTACTCGTCGGCGACCGGCTCCATGAACTCCTCGAACGTGAGGGTGGAGCCCATGCGAACGGTCTGCAGGTAGGCGCTCTCCACGAACCGGTCCTGCCGGCGCACGTAGAACAGCACCGTGATCCGCTCGGGGCGCAGCTCCTTGACGGCGAGGCGCAGCACGTCGCCCGCGGACCGGTAGACCGGCCCCCTGCGGAAGGACTGCACCGTCGCGAACAGGTCCTCGTGCGACAGCACGAGGCTCTCGTGCTCGAGCTGGTCCCGCAGCCGCGCGAAGCCGAGGCTGACGTTCTCGATCCCGGCGCCCCTGCGGCGCCACCGCGCGTGCGCCCCGCCGGTGGCGGCCTCGTAGTCGTGCCGGACCAGGACCGCGTAACCCTTCGCCCCGAGCTTCTCCCGGTTGGCGTTGAGGGCCTTCTGCACGAGCGTGCTGCCGGTCTTGGCGGCGCCCGCGTGGAGCACGAGGTGCTTCATCGCACCGAGACTACGCGCGAGCGGCCGCGGTGCCATCCGGCTCCGGACAGCGAAAACGCCGGGGTGGTCCAGGACCACCCCGGCGTTCGCCGGCCGGATCGGCCGGTCAGCCGCCCATGAGGCGCTTGCGCAGCGGGCGCAGCCGACGGCGCAGGCCGTCCGGGACCAGCTGCTTGCGGGGACCGCCCACGGCCTCGAGGTCCTTGCGGGCCTTGTTCAGCTCACGCTTGAGCCGGCCGTTGTCCTGCTCGAGCTTGTCGAACCGCATGGACGAGTCGTACGCCCGCGCCGCGGTGCGGCGCTCCGGCGGCGTCAGCGCGCGGAACGACGGCGTGACCGTCTCGCCCGTGAGGTTCTTGTAGATCGTCGAGAGGTTGTCCATCGACGTGTCGAAGAAGCCCTGGCGGACGCCCGCCAGCTCCTTGCGCAGCTCCGGCTGGCGCTCGTAGGACTCGTTGATGGTCCGGTACAGCGTGTCCTGGAAGCCGTCCGCGCGCGGGTCGATCGCCCAGTCCGCGTGGCCGATGTCGGTCGCGAAGTAGCGGATCTTGTGGTGCACGTACAGGGACAGCGGGATCGCGCCCATGCCGAACGGCACCATCTGCGCGTGGCCGCGCGTGCCCAGGATCATCGGCAGGCCCGCGAAGTACTCGATGCCCTGGTAGAGCACGTCGCGGTTGCCCCACAGCACGTGCTCGCTGTCCACGATGCCACGCTCGGTGAGCCGGTCGTGGAAGCCCATGTCGGCGCGGGCGTGCGGCACGCTCTCGATGCGCCAGCCCTCACCGGAGAGCTTGGCCAGCACGTCCACCTGGTCGGCGTAGATCTTGTCGGCGTCGAACCCGGCGCGCGCCTGGCGCTTGCCCACGATCGACTCGGCCGAGATGCGGCGCTCGTGCGGGATCTCGTCGCGGAACAGGTCCGGGTACAGGAACGACGAGAGCGTCGTCGGGCACGGCTGGTACGTGACCCGGTCCCGGTTCGACGGGGTGATGTACGGCTTGATGGTCTCCACCGAGCCGTGGTTGCGCAGGCCGAAGAAGACCGACTTCTCGAGCGTCAGGTTGACGTGCTCGCGGAACGGGTCCTCGAAGTCCGGCTGGTCGATGAAGCGGTTGTTGCCCACCGCGAAGATGATGAGCGGCTTCTCGATGCGGCGCAGCAGGTCCAGCGAGATGTTCCACTGCCAGCCGGAGCGCTGGTTCGGGTTCGTGTCGCTGAGGAACAGGCCACCACCGCCGACGACGACGGCGTCGACGTTCTCGTTGATGAAGTCGACCAGACGCGGGGTCACGGGGTCGCGCAGCTGTCGGCTCTGGACGATCTCGAAGGCGTCCCCGCCCGCGAAGCCCTCGAAGAGCTCGCGCACGGTCTCGAACAGCAGGGTGTCCCCGTAGTTGCCGTACGTCTTGATGTCGAAATGGAACAGTCGAAGTCGCTTCATCGTGTCACGCGCCGGGTCTTGGAATGCACGGGAACCATCCTTGATCACTGTGGTCAGATCTGCCAAGCCCGCCGCCCCCTGGGCGACGGAACGTCATGTCGCGGTTCGAGTCACTTCCCACCGCGGAGGTACGGCGACTCGCCCTTGTTCACCGCGAGGTCCGCCGCGGCCTGGGAGAGGCCGGGTGTCACCATCTCGTGCAGCGCCTTGTTGGACGGCGCGAGCTCGGTCAGCATCTGCTCGCGCTGCTCCGGCGTCAGGAGCAGCGGCGACGGGTGCGTCACGTTGGAGAAGTTGGCGTCGAGGAACAGGCGGAGCTTACGGCGGTCCTCCGCGTCGAGCTCGCCGTTGCCGACGAGCGCGAGCTTCAGCGCCGCGTCAGAGTACCCGCGGTTGACGGCCTCGGTGTTGAACGAGAACGTGGGCGTCACACCCGCACCGGTCTGCTGGTAGAACTCGCGCACGAACGGCCGCGAGTGCAGCTCCTTGATGCCCTCGAAGTAGTTGACCCGCACCTCGGCGTCCGCGGGGACGGCCCCCTTGATCGTCTCGACCAGGGTGTCCCACCGCAGGTTGTCCGTGGTCACGGGCTCCATGAACTCCTCGAACGACTGGGTGGAGCCCACGCGCACGGTCTGGAGGTAGGAGCTCTCGACGAACCGGTCCTGGCGGCGCACGTACAGCAGCACCGTGGTGCGCTCCGGCCGCAGCACCTCCTGGGCGATCCCCAGCACGTCGCCGGCGGGCGCGTACAGGGGACCCGTCCGGAACGAGTGCACCGAGGCCAGGAGGTCCTCGTGCGAGATGATCAGGCTGTCCTGCGTCGCCGCGTTCCGGACCATCTCGAAGGCCCGGGTCACGTTGCGGAGGGTGCCGCCCTGCCTGCGCCACCGGGAGTGGTAACCCTCGGTGAGGTTCTCGTACTCGTTGCGGATGAGTACGTCGTAACCACGCGCCGCGAAGGCCTCACGACTAGCACGCAGGGCCTTCTGCACCAGCGTCGTACCGGTCTTGTGCGCGCCGACGTGCAGGACGAGGTGCTTCACGGGAACCAACCTTTCGGGGCGGATGAACGCCCACGAGGATACAGGCGGTCCCTACCCGCTCCGTGAAGTGCTTTCCGGGCACCTCACCACCGCACGAACGCCACCCCGCTGACCCGCACCCGGGCGTCGTCGAGCGTGCGCAGCGTCACCCGCCCCGACATCGTCCGCGGGAGGCGGACGGTGAGGACCCGCTGCGCCGCGCTCGGCCGGTCGGTGTCGAGCACGCCCACCCGGGTGGCCCCCACGTACACGGCCACCCGCCCGCGCCCGGGCGCCGTCGCGGTCATGACGCGGACCTGGGTCACGCGCTCGACGTCGGACACCACGAGCCGGCTGTCGGCGTGGACGGTGGACCAGGCCCGGTCGCGGAAGTAGGCGTCGTTGCGCACCAGGGCCCACGTGCCCGTGGTGCGGGCCATCGAGGCGAAGGACACGGGGCGGGTGGTCCGCACGAGGTGCGAGATCGGGCCGAGCCGGCCGTTGCGGTCGACCGCGCGCACGCCGTACTGCACCGAGAGCCCCTCGGCGGCGTACAGGTTGGCCGAGGTGCCCGACACCGTGATGATGCGGCGCCAGTAGCGCTCGTTCGGCATGGGCGACCGGTAGCCCGCGTACCGCTCCAGCACCTGGTAGCGCACCGCCCCCGGTTCGGCGGCCCATCGGAACCGCGTGCGGGCCGGCCACTGGACCGGGTACTGGTTCCCCTCCGCGGCCCGGGCCGTGACCGTGCCGGTGGTGTAGCGCACGGTGCCGTACCGGTCGAGCGCGGCCCTCTTCATCGCGTTCACCGCCCGGCGGATCGCCGGGAGGCGCTCGGCCAGCCGGGTCCCGGGGCACGCGGTCCAGTTCGTCGTGCGGTGACCGAGGATGCGGGGCACCCGCACCACGTCGCCCGGGTCGCTGCGCGTGCCGGACCCCGTGCTGCCGCCGTTGGGCAGGCGGACGGTCCCGGTGACGGGCATGTGGTAGCGGTACGCCTTCCACGCGAGCACGCGCTCCAGGCTGCGCAGCAGGGACGACGTCGGGGACGCCGAGTCGAAGCTGCCCATCGCGGAGATGCCGATGGTGCCGGTGTTGAAGCCGCCCGCCTGCGCTCCGATCGGGTTGTCCGTCGCCGCCTCCCGGCGCCCCACGAAGACCGTCCCGTACCGGTCGACGAGGAACTGGTAGCCGATGTCCGGCCAGTCGCGGGACCGCGTGTGGTAGGCGTAGATGCCCCGGACGATCGCCGCCGACTGGCTCCGGCTGTAGGAGTTGGTGCCCGCCGTGTGGTGCACGTACATCGCGTCCAGCCGTCCCGACACCTCGGGCCACACCTCCCCCAGCGACTCGTCGGCGCCCCAGCTCCTGCGCGACACCAGCGCCGGCCGGATCTCGTCGCCGGTCGCCGCGTTCGCCGAGCCCGCCGGCTGCGCCGCCGCCCCCGCGTTCGCGTCGGCGGCCGTCGCGCCCGGGTCCACGACGTCGACCCGGAGGCCCGACGGCGTCCGCCCGCTCACCGTCCGCACGCGGGCCTGGACGGCGTCGGCGCCGGCGGAGAGGAACGGCTCGGTCCCGGCCCGGCCGCCGGGGACCCCGGCGCCGTCGGCACCGACCTCCTCGACGCCGACCGACTGCCAGGCGCCCCAGCCGTCGTCCTCCCGGACGCGCAGGGCGACCTCGGTGACCTCCTCGTCCGTGCCGGCGTCCCAGGTGACGCCGGCCACGAGGAACTCCAGGGTCTCGGTGCGGCGGCTCAGCGCCGCGAGCCGGCCGGGTGCCGCCTCGGCGGCGTCGGACCGCGTGCCGCCCTCCGTGCCCGCCCCGGCGTCGGCCTTCGTCTCCGCGTGGGCGTCCGCGTGGGCCTCGTCGTGCCCCTGCGCCGCGCGCAGGGCGGTCGGGTCGCGCCGCGCCGCGGGATCGATGCCGGTCAGGCGTACCTCGTCGAGCTCCGGTGTCACGGCCGAGGCCTCCGGGAGGGGCAGCTCGACCGCCGGCAGCAGCACGCCACCGGCGGAGAGCACGAGTACCAGGGATGTCGTGGTCGTTCTCCGCACGAGTGGCGTCATGGCCCCGACCGTAGGCACGACAGGGCGACACCGCACCCAAGTTGGCATCAATCACCCGTTTCGGGTGAGTCACGGGTGACTCCCGGGTGACTCCGGGGCGACCCCGGGTGCCGAGCGTCCGGCGGTGATGCACAGTGCAGTCAGGGGTGATCACCATGAGCACACGAGCCGACGCCGAACGACCCGTCCCCTCCCCCGCCTCGCGCGGCGGGCGCGAACGCCAGCCCGGGCGGCGTCGCCGGCACCGCTGGCGCCACCTGTTCCTCCCCCTCGTCCTCGCGGCGGCGTCGCTCGTCGCGGCCCCGGGTACCGCGAGCGCAGCGGTGCCGGACCGGTTCGTCATCGAGGGCTCGGGCTTCGGGCACGGGGTCGGGATGCCGCAGTACGGCGCCTACGAGATGTCCCGGCGGGGGCACTCCGCCGCCGGCATCCTCGCGCACTACTACCAGGGCACCGTGGCCAAACGGGTGAACACCAAGGCCCTGATCGACGTCCAGGTCTACGGGCCGGACCCGTACTCGTACGCGAGCTACGGCGACTCGGGCGCCACCAGGGTCACGGTGCGCGGCGGCGGATGGCGGCTGCGCGCGGGCGAGCGGACCGTGGCCTTCGGCCCGGCGGGCACGCTGAACGTGTCCACGGCCAAGGGCGACGTGCTGGTGCGCACCCCGGACGGCGTGCTGCACCGGCACGACCAGCTCGTGCTGCAGTGGGCCGGGACGCCCTACTACAAGCCCGGCGCGAGCCCGGCGACGGCGAGCGTCAAGGGCGCGCACGGCTCCTACCGGTCCGGGCGGCTGCTGCTCAGCGCCTCCGAGGGGGTGCCGAACATCGTCAACCGGCTGCGGTTGAACACCGACTACCTGTACGGCGTCGCCGAGATGCCCTCCTCCTGGGGCTCGGCCGGCGGCCAGCAGGCGCTGCGCGCCCAGGCCGTGGTCGCCCGTTCCTACGCGGTGCTGGAGACGGGGCAGCGCAAGGCGGTCTGCCGCTGCCACGTCGTGGACGACATCCGCGACCAGCAGTTCTCCGGGTGGAAGAAGGCGTCGGGTGACGGCAGCACGTACTGGCGCAAGGCCGTCAGCTCCACGGCCCGCACGCTCACCCGGGCGAGCGTGCTGACCTACGGCGGCCGGCCGGTGGCCGCCCACTACTACTCGTCGAGCGGCGGGAGCAGCCGGTACGGCTGGCGGAGCGCGCGGTCCGAGGACGTCTGGTCGTCGGCCGTGCCCTACGAGCGGTCCGAGACGGACCCGTACTCGAAGGCGGCCCCCGGCAACGGCATGGTGCGGTGGGAGCGGGCGCTCAGCCAGGCCAGGGCGCAGCAGCTCTTCGGCCTGGACCGGGTCGCGTCGATCAGGGTGACGGACCGGTACTCGAGCGGTCAGGTCAAGCGGCTCGTGGCCACGTCGCCGAGCGGCGCCACCCGGAGCATCTCGGGCAAGGCCGACCAGATCCGGTCACGCGTGGGCGTGAAGACCTCGGCGGGCAACGTGCCGTCGTCCTGGTTCACGAGCATCCGGCCGGGCTGAGCCCGGCCGGCTGCTCGGCCCGACCGGCCGCTCAGAGCGGGCGGGCGTCCGACTCCAGCAGCACCGGGATGCCGTCGCGCACGGGGTAGGCCAGCGGCCGCTCGGCGTCGGTCGAGTGCAGCTCCGGCTCGCCGCCGGGCCCGACGCCGTCCGTCAGGGTCGCCCCGGTCACGGGGCAGCGCAGGATCTCGCGCACCCACGGCTCCAGCGCCTCGGTCTTGGCAGTGCTCACGGTGTCTCTTCTCCCTCGGCCGGCTCGGCGGCCGGATCACGCACGAGCGACAGGACGTCGTCGCGCACCTTCTCCATGATGTCCTGGTCGGCGGCCTCGACGTTCAGCCGCAGCAGCGGCTCGGTGTTGGACGCGCGCAGGTTGAACCACCACTGGGGGTGCGACTCCCAGTGCGAGACCGTCACCCCGTCCAGCGTGTCCACCACGATCCCCGGGTACGCCGCCCGGTAGGCGTCCAGCACCCGCTCGGTCGCCGCGGCGGCGTCCGGCACCGTCGAGTTGATCTCGCCCGAGCCGACGTACGGCTCGAACATCTCGGCCAGCTCCGACATCGTGTGGTCCTGCGACCCGAGCGCGGCCAGCACGTGCAGCGCGGCCAGCATCCCGGTGTCCGCGAACCAGAACTCGCGGAAGTAGTAGTGCGCCGAGTGCTCCCCTCCGAACACCGCGTCGTGCTCCGCCATCTGCGCCTTGATGAACGAGTGCCCCACCCGGGTGCGCACGGTCTGAGCGCCCGCCGCGGACAGCAGGTCCGGGACCGCGTGGGAGGTGATCAGGTTGTGGATCACCGTCGGCGTGCGGCCCGCGGCCAGCTCCTTGGTCACCTCCGCGAGCCCGACCAGCGCCGTGATGGCCGACGGCGAGACGGCGCCGCCGCGCTCGTCCACCACGAAGCACCGGTCGGCGTCGCCGTCGAACGCGAGCCCCAGGTCCGCCTCGTTCGCCACGACCGCGGCCTGCAGGTCGATCAGGTTGGCCGGCTCCAGCGGGTTGGCCTCGTGGTTGGGGAACGTGCCGTCCAGCTCGAAGAACAGCGGCACCACCTCAAGCGGCAGCCCCGCCAGGCCCGCGGCGTCCCCCAGGACGGCGGGGACCGTCAGGCCGCCCATGCCGTTGCCCGCGTCCACGACCACCTTCAGCGGCCGCACCTGCGACAGGTCCACCAGCTCCCGCAGGAACCCCGCGTAGTCGGCGAGCACGTCCTGCTCGGTGACCCGGCCGGGCTCGGCCACCGGCTCCGGGAGCCCGCCGTCCAGGTAACCCTGCGCCAGCTCCCGGACCTGAGCCAGGCCGGTCTCCTGCCCCACCGGCCGCGCGCCGGAGCGGCACAGCTTGATGCCGTTGTAGCGCGCCGGGTTGTGGCTCGCGGTGAACATCGCGCCCGGCACGTCCAGCCGCCCCGACGCGAAGTAGAGCCCGTCGGTCGAGCACAGCCCGATCAGCGTCACGTCCACGCCCTGGTCGGTCACCCCCCGGGCGAACGCGTCCACCAGCTCCGGACCGGAGTCGCGCATGTCCCGGCCGATCACCATGGCGGGGCGGGCGGCCGGGTCGCCGCCGGCGCCGTCGTCGCCGTCCGTGGAGCCGGCCGCGGCGTCCGCGAGCACGACCACCCGGGCGAACGCGGCCCCCAGGGCCTGCGCGACGTGCGGGGAGAGCTGGTCGGGAACAACACCGCGTACGTCGTACGCCTTGACGAGGGTGCTCAGGTCGATGGCCACGCCGCCAGCCTACGGAACCCGGGCGGCCCACCGCGATCAGGGGTGCCCCCGATCTGCGGGTAGGGGTGCCCCGACCGCGGGCCGCCGGCGCGCGTCGCGGCACGTCGCCCACGTCGTCCCCGCACGGCGTCCCCGCATCCTGTCCAGGAACCGGATGTTTCGTACGGTTATCCTTGCGCGGTGCTTGCGATTGCCCAGTTCCACGCCCCGCTCCCGCTGACCAACACGATCCAGCGGTACGACTGGGGATCCGTCGACGCGATCCCGCACCTGCTCCGCGCGGAACCGGACGGTGAGCCGCAGGCGGAGATGTGGCTCGGCGCGCACACCAGCGCGCCGTCGGTCAGCGCGATCACGCGCGACGGCGAGGTCGACCACGTCGCCCTCGACCGCCTGGTCCGCGAGGCGCCCGTGCAGACGCTCGGCCACCGGGTCGCGGAGCAGTTCGGGCCGCGCCTGCCGTACCTGCTCAAGGTGCTGGCCGCCGGCAAGGCGCTGTCGCTGCAGGTGCACCCCTCGCCGCGGCAGGCCCGGGAGGGCTTCGCGCGCGAGAACAAGGCCGGGATGCCGCTGACCTCGCCGAAGCGGTCGTTCAAGGACGACCAGCACAAGCCCGAGATGATCGTCGCGCTCTCGCAGTTCGAGGGGCTGGCGGGCTTCCGCACGCCGCGCACCATCCTCGACGTGCTGGAGGGCCTGTCGGGCGAGATGGTCGCGAGCGTGCGGGCCGCCCTGCTGCACGACCGCAGCCACGACGGCATGCGCGAGGCGTTCAACCACCTGCTGTCCGCGCGCGCCGACGAGGCCTGCGCCGCCGACATCGAGGCGACCCTCGGCTCGGTCCGGGCCCGCCTGGCGGCCGGCTCCCCGTTCGAGCGCGCCGACCGCACGGTGATCGACCTCGCCGAGCAGCACCCCGGCGACCCGGGCGCCATCGCGTCCCTCATGCTCAACCGGTTCTCGCTGGAGCCGGGCGAGGCGGCGTTCACGCCCGCCGGCGTGGTGCACGCCTACCTGTCCGGCGTGGGCATCGAGATCATGGCCAGCTCCGACAACGTGCTCCGTGCGGGCCTGACCACCAAGCTCGTGGACGAGGAGAACCTCGTCGCGTGCACCGTGTTCGCCCCGCAGCAGCCGTCCGCCCCCGAGGTGACGACGGCGGGCAGCCGCGGGCAGGTGCACACCTACCGCGTCCCGGTCACGGAGTTCGCGCTGACCACGGCCGACGTCGACCCGGGCGAGCCCGTGGCGCTGCCCGCGACGGGGCCGCGCATCCTGCTGTGCCTGGACGGCGAGCTGGTGCTCACGGCGGACCGGTCCGAGGAGGGGCCGCAGCGCCTGGCCCAGGGCGAGTCGGTCTTCGTGCCGCACGACGCCGGCAACCTGGAGCTGACCGGAGCGGGCCACGCGGTCTGCGCCTGGGTCCCCTGATCCCCTTCCGCCGTTCCGTGTCAGACGTACAGGTCACTCCGGTGACCTGTACGTCTGACACGTGACGGGAGCTCAGGCGGAGTTGTCGTCGTCCGCGCGCAGGACCCGGAGGTGGCCGCGGCGCGCCGTCTCGGTCACCGTGGGCGGCTCTGCCGGACGACGCCGGCGGCCGGCCTCGCGCACGGCGTCGGCCAGCGCGGACAGGTCGTCGGGGCTCGGCCCCGCGTCCTCGAACTCGGGCATGAGGCGCACCACCTCCCACCCGCGCGGCGCGGTCAGCCGTTCGGCGTGCTCCGCGCACAGGTCGTAGCTGTGGGGCTCGGCCAGGTGCGCCAGCGGACCCAAGACCGCGGTCGAGTCCGCGTACACGTACGTGAGCGTCGCCACGGCCGCATTGGTGCAGGCCGAGCGCGAACACTGTCTCACCGATCTCACGCGCCGAGACTACGCCGCTGACCGGGTAGGACGTGCCGAACACGCCGGGCATTCACGGGCGTAACGGCGGTGATCCGGCACCAATTCGTCCGGCGGCACGCGCGAGCAGCAGCCCCGCGCCCGCGAACGCCAGGTCGACCAGGGTCAGGACCACCCGGCTGACGAGCACCGCGAGCCCTGCGGCAGGCCCCGGCAGCACCCCGGCGAGCACCGCCGCGAGCACCACCTCCCGCACGCCCGCACCCGCCGGCGCGACCACGAACAGGAGTCCGGCGGTCCAGGCGAGCGCCCAGCCGCCCGTCGCCAGGGCGAACGTCCGGGCGGTCGGGGGCAGGCCCAGCCCCAGGCAGAGCACCCAGAGCTGCAGCCCCGCCACCAGCCAGCCGGCCACCGACCACCCGGCGGCGCGGCCCAGGCCGCCCCAGGTCATCGGCCGCTCGGGCGCGCCGCGCCGGGCGACCCGGAGGGCCAGCGCGATCAGGCGGTTCAGCACGGGCGGTGCGAGGACCACCACGACCGCGGGCGCGGCCCACACCACCCAGGACCACGCGCCGAGCGCATCCGCGGAGAGGAGCGGGAGTGCCACCGCGCCCACCGCCGCGCCCGAGGCGACCGAGACCGCGACGGCCACCAGCATCGCGGCCGCCGACCGGGCGCGCGGCACGCCGTGCCCGGCGCCTACCTCGGCGGCGGCCACGACGTTCCACACCCCGCCCGGCACGTACTTGCCGAGCTGGCTGGTGCCGAACACCGCGACGGCGCCGCGCAGCGGCAGCGGCGAGCCCAGGTCGGCCAGGACCGCGCGCCACGCCAGCAGCGTGCACCACACGTACGCCACCCCGAGGACGACGACGACCGCCACCTCGGCCGCGGACAGCCCGGCCGCGGCCCGCACCAGCGCCTCGCGGTGGGCGACCACGTACCAGAGCGCGAGCGTCAGGGCGACGGCGAGAAAGCCCCACCGCACCCAGCGCGAGCGGACCATCGCGAGCGCACCCGGCCCTCCGGTCACAGCGCGCCCCGGCGCCGCAGCTCGGCCACCAGCGGCTCGGTCACCACCTGGGGCCGGATCCGGTCGCGGCCGCGCGCGGCCCGCTCCCGGGCGGCCGACAGCGCCGCCGGATCGCCCAGGCCGACGAGCTCGGCCGCGAGCGCCGCGGCGTCGGCCGCCGGGACCAGCTCGACGCTCTCCCCGAGCGCGCGGCGCTGCGGCGGGGTGTCCGAGGTGACCACGACGCAGCCGGCCGCGAGGCCCTGGTACACCTTGTTGGGCACCACGCGCAGGCCCTTCGGGGTGTCGCTGAAGATGCCGAGGCAGACGTCGTGCGCGGCGACCAGGGCGGGCAGCTCGCCGGGCTCGACCCAGTCGTGCCAGGTCACGCCCGGCGTGCACGCCAGGATCTCGCCGGTGCGGGGCAGGTCCTGGCCCGCACCGACCATCGTGACGCGCAGGGGTGCGCCCGCCGCGACGGCGTCGCGCACCGCCTCGGCGATGACGGGCGCGCCCTGCAGCGGGGTGTACAGCCCGAAGAAGACGACGGACAGGTGGTGCTCGCCGCCCGGTCCGGACGCCGGCGCCGGCGGCGGGGTCTCCCCCGCCGTCCGCCACTCGTCCGGGGCGCCGACCAGCACGACCACGCCCTGGTCCGGGTCGGGGAGCATCCGCCGGTGCTCGTCGGTGTCGGTGACCACCACGTCGGCGCACGCGACGGCCAGCCGGTCGAGCCCGGTCAGCAGCCGGACGCGCAGGCCGGCGGCCCCGCGGTCGGCGGCGGTGTCCCCGGCGAAGACGAGGTGGTCGAGCACCACGACGGACCGCGGGAACAGGAGGCGGGCCAGGAGCACGTCGAAGTGGCCCAGGTACCCCACGAGCACCGCCTCGGGCCGGCCCTCCGCCCGCCGGTGCCGCACGGCGTCGCCGATCAGCGCGGCCCAGCACCGCAGCAGGCGGGCGGCGAGGACGGGCAGCCGCCAGGGCTGCTGCAGCATCCGGACCCGTTCGGCGGTGGAGAGGCCGAGGGGCCGGTTCAGCTCGGTGACCTTGACCCCGTGGGCGCGCAGCCCGGCGACCAGGACGGCGGTGCGGGGGTGTCGTGCGGCGTCGTACGTGCCGAAGGTGATCACTGCACGCTCGCGGGGACGTCCGCGAGTCCCGGCCCCACGGGCCGGGCCGGGCCGGCGGACCGGTCGACCGGCCCGGGCAGGTTGCCGCCCGAGGGCCGGCCGTTCTGCGGCGCACCGGGCAGGGCGGGTCCCGCCGTCGTGCCGTACTGCACCTCCTTGAGTCGCTCCAGCGTCTCCTCGAGCAGCACGCGGTTGGTGCGCTGGAGGTCGGCCAGCACGAGCAGGGCGAAGCTGAGCAGCGCCCCGACCAGCGACGTCGCCCCGAGCACGATCGACTGGAGGTGCTGCCCCGCGGTTCCCGTGGCGAGGAGCAGCGCGTACCGGCCGAACGGGAGCGCGGCGCCGAGCGCGAACAGGAGCCCGAGCGTGACGAACACCGTGTGGGGCTTGAACATCACGTAGGACCGGCTGATGGCCTGGGCCGACTTGGCGATGTGCTGCCACATGCTCGTGAAGAGCCGGGACTCGCGGGTCTTCGGGTTGGTGGTGACCGGCAGGCTCGCGATCCGCAGCCGCTTGTGCCCGGCCTGGATGATCGTCTCCATGCAGTAGCTGAACTGCGTGACGACGTTGAGCCGCAGCAGCGCCGCGCGTGAGTAGGCGCGGAACCCGCTCGCCGCGTCGGGCAGGTCGGTCCCGGCGGCGAAGTTCACCACCGCGCTGCCCGCCTGCTGCAGCAGCTTCTTGAGCGGGGAGAAGTGCGCGATGGTGGCGGTCTGCCGGTCGGCGATCACGATGTCGGCGTTCCCGAGGACCACGGGCAGCACCAGGTCGCCGATCCGTTCCTGCGGGTACTGGTTGTCGCCGTCGGTGTTCACCACGACGTCCGCGCCGTGCCGCAGCGCGTAGTCCACGCCGTCGCGGAACGACCGGGCCAGGCCCATGTTCCTCGTGTGCCGCACGAAGTGGCGCACGCCGAGGCGGCGCGCGACCTCCACGGTGTTGTCCGTGGACCCGTCGTCGACGACCAGGATCTCGATCTCGTCGACCCCCGGGATGCTGCGGGGGATCGTGGCAAGCACGTCAGGAAGGGTCTCTTCCTCGTTCAAGCAGGGAATCTGCACGAACAGCTTCATGGCCTGTGCTTTCGATGAGCAGTGTTCCGAGGAGCAGTGACTGTCGTCACGAGCGTAGGAGCGGCACATGACCAGGGCATGAACACTGGGTGCCGAGGAATGACTGTTACCCGGCCGTGACCGGGGGCACCCGGCCGGGGCAACCTGCCGTGGCTACCCTGCACGCGTGTCCAGACCCCGCGCGGTCCCCGGCGTCGTGTGGCTGATCGTGCTCCTGCACCTGGCCGTCATGCTCGCCCAGACCGCGGTCTTCCCCAACGTCCGCTCGCCCGACGAGCGCCAGCACGTGGACCTCGTGCTCCAGGTGCGGCAGGGCGACGCCTGGCCGTGGCCGGCCCCCGGCACCACGTACGTCACCCAGGGCGTGACGGCGGGCGGCTTCGTCGACGCGGACAGCCTGGACGGGCCCCAGCACCTCGCGGACCGCGACGACGTGCCGCCGCGCGGCGAGCGCCCGTCGTACCGGGCAGCCGGCGGCCCCGCCACCCTGACGGCGCAGGGGCCCGACGGCCACGAGGCCCCGGTGTTCAACCAGCTCGTGCAGCACCCGCCGCTGTACTACCTGCTGGGCGCGGGCGTCGTAGGCCTGGTGCCCGGGTGGCAGGACGCCCCGCTGGACCAGGTCTGGCTGCTCCTGCGCTGGTGGAACGCGCTGCTCGCGCTCCCGCTGCCGCTGCTCCTGTTCGCGACGGCGCGCAGGCTGCGCCTCCCCGAACCCCTGCCGGTCGCGGCGGCCCTGGCCCCGCTCGCCGTCCCCGAGCTGACGCACCTCGAGTCCGCCGTCAACAACGACAACCTCCTGGTGATCCTCGGCGCGTGCGCCACGCTGCTGGTGACCCGCGTGCTCACGGGCGACCTCACCCGCCGCACGGCCCTGCTGCTCGGGCTCGTCTCGTCGCTCGCGCTGCTGACCAAGGGCTTCGCGCTGATGTTCCCCGCGTGGATCCTCCTGGCCTACCTCGTCGCCGCGTGGCGCTACCGCGGCCGCGTCCGGTCGGCCGCGACGTCGCTGCTGGTGGTCGCCGTCGTCACCGTGCCGGGGATCGCGTGGTGGGTGCGCAACGTGGTGGTCCACGGGATGCTCCAGCCGCACGGCACCCACGCCACCCCGCCCGACCTCACCCCCGTGCACGGCTGGTCCGACGGCGGCCTCACCTGGCTGGGGCGGTTCGCCGAACGCATGGTCACGCTCTTCTTCGTCCAGGACCACGCCGCCGCCCGCGCGCACGACGCGTCCTGGTGGGCGGCGCGCGTGGCGCTCGTCCTCGTCGTCGCCGGGATCGCCGCCGCCCTGGCACGGCGGCCGGTGCCCCGCCTCGACGCGCTCGTGCTGCTGTTCCCCGTGCCCGCGCTGGCCGGGATCGTCGCCCGCGGGTCCTGGGAGCAGTTCGCCGCGTTCGGTGACCTCGGCGCCGCACAGCAGGGCCGCTACCTCTACACCGGCCTGGTCGGACTGCTGGTCGTCGCGCTCGCGGGCGCCGCCGTCCTGCGACCCCGGTGGCGACGGGCGGTGCCCACGGCGCTGCTGGTGCTCGCCGGGGGCATGCACCTGGCCTACCAGTACGACGTGTGGCGCCTGTACTGGTGGCCCGCGCACGGCCCCGGCGCGCTCGGCAGCGCGCTGGCCGCCGTCGGCCACTGGTACCCGTTCCCCGCCGCGGTGCTCGGCGCGGTGGCGGCCGCCGGGACGGCGCTCGCCGTGGCCGTCGCGGTCTCGGTCGCGCGGACCGCCGCCGCCCCGCCGCCGGACGACGCCGCCCGGCGGCGCGCGGCCGACGCCGACCCGGTGCCGGCCGCATGACCCGGCTGCGTGGGGAGCGGGCCGAACGCCTGGCCCTCCTGGTCGCGATGCTCTCCGGGATGCTCCTGTCCCTCACCGTCGCCCTCGCCGACGCGCCCTACGCGACCGGCGACGAGCCCCCGCACGTCGACTACGCCTACCAGGTGTGGCACGGCGCGCTGCCCGTCTTCGAGGACGGCCTCGCGCTGCGGCCCGACGGCGCGTGGCTCGCCCCCGTGCAGTGGACCGCCCAGCACCCGCCGCTGTACTACCTGCTGGTCGCCCCGCTCGTGGGCCCCCTGGCGGACGCCGGCCAGCCGGTCGCCGCCGTGTACGCGGCCCGCGGCGTGAACGTGCTGCTCAGCGGCGTCCTCGTGCTCGCGGCGTGGTGGAGCGCGCGCCGGCTGACCCGGCCCGGCAGCCCGCTGCCCCCGCTCGTCGCCTTCCTCGCGGGGGCCATGCCCGCCGCGGCGCACGTCGGCGGCAGCGCGTACAACGACCTGCTCGCCGCCACCGCCGTCACCGTCCTGTTCGGGCTGGCCGCGACGGCGGTCCGGCGCGGGCTCGACGCCCGGCTGATCGCCCTGCTGTCGCTGGTCGCGGCGACGTGCGCGCTGACCCGGCTGTCCGCCGCGCTCATCGCCGCCGTCGTCGCGGGCTTCGCCCTGGCCGCCGGGGCGGTGCGGGCCACGCAGGGCCGGGGCCGGTGGGCGCACGTCGGCGCACTGGCGCTGGCCGGACCCGGCGCCGTGCTGGCCACGAGCGGCTGGTTCTACCTGCGCAACCTGGAGCTGACCGGCACGGTCACCGGCTCGCACTTCGACTGGGCGCTGGCCAACCAGAACCGGCAGGAGCGTCCCGTGTGGGCGGTGCTCGCCGACCCGGAGACCTGGACCCGCCTGCCCGACCTGTTCTGGTGGGCCGGGCGGCTGCCCCCGAACACGGCGCTCACGCTCACGACGATGGTGGTCACCGCCGCGCTGCTCGTCTGGACACCCCTGGTGCTCGCGCTGGTCGCGGCGGTCCGACGCCGCCGGGCGGCCGCCCGGGGCCTCACCTCCTCCGTGCCGCCGGACGGGCCGGACGACGCGACGGCGCACAGCACCGACCGGCTGCTGCTGCTCGCCCTGCCCGTCGCTGCCGTCGCGGTCTCGGTGACCGTGCAGGTCACGTATGCCGCCAGCAGCGGCGGCGTCTACCCGCGGTACCTGCTCGTGGTCTCGCTCCCGCTGTGCCTCGCGATCGCGGCGGGCCTGGCGGTGCGGCCCCGGCTGCTCGTCCCCGCCTGGACCGCCCTGACGGTGGCGGACCTGGCGGTCTGGCTCTCGGTCGAGCTCGCCACGCCCGCGCCGCCCGGCTACTACGCCGAGCTGCCGCTGCCGGCCGCGGTCGTGGGCGTGCTCGCGGCCGGCGCCGTTGCCGTCTCGTCGACGCTCGCGCTGCGGGCGGTCCGGGACTCCGGGGCGACGCGCGCGAACCGGGCCGTGGCCACCACCGCGGCGATCGCCCCGGCCATGACCACGACGCCGACCGCCACGAGCTGAGCCCCGGTCAGGGGGCTCCACCCGGCCCAGCGGGCCGCGGCGTCGGCCACGGACTGCCCCGGGCCCTGGTAGAAACCCCAGAACCCGTAGGCGAGGCCGCTCGCGGAGACCAGGCCCGCCGCGACGACCACCCAGGGCGTGGCGCGGCGCAGGCGCGGCCCGAGCAGGGCGAGCAGGCCCAGCGCCGTCCCGGCGCTCAGCGCCAGGAGGCCCGCGAACAGGTAGCGGCCCTGCACGGCGGAGATCCAGCCGTGGGCCGCGTAGTCGGGCCAGGCGTTGACCAGCACGCCGCACCACAGCGCCACCGGCTGCAGCACCAGGACGGCGGTGGCGCGCCGCGCGGGACCGCGCAGCACGGCCAGCGCGCAGAGGGCCGCGACGACGACGGCCGCCGTCCAGAAGACGGCCTCGGGCACGCGGACCTCCAGCCAGCCGAAGTTGCCGAAGAACGACCTGGTCAGGCTGGTCACGACGGTCCGCAGGAAGTACCAGAGACCCCGGGGCTCCGCCTCGGGGAACCGGTCCGGGATGCCCACGGGCTGCACCGTGCCCAGCACCAGCAGGTTGCGCAGCCACCACCAGCCGCCGACGGCGAACGCCGCGCCGCCCGCCAACAGCGCACCGGCCGCACGCCGGACGCGCGGGCCGGACGCCAGGAGGTACGCGGCCACGACCACGGGCAGCGCGAACGCCGCCATCACCTTGGTGAGCAGCCCGAGGCCCACCGCCGCGCCGAGCGCGGCCGCCGTCCGCGGCCGCAGGTCGCCCGTGAGCACACGCACGCAGAGGTACCCGGTCATGGAGCCGGTGAGCGTGACGAGGGCGTCGTTGGTGACGCTGCCCAGGATGTGCCCCACCTGCGGCACGAACAGCGTGAACGACGCCGCCACGAGCGCCGCCGCCCGCGACCGCGACAGCCGGCGCACCGCCGCGGCGGCCAGCAGCGGCAGGGGCGCCAGCAGGACGACGTCGAACAGCCGCAGCGCCAGGAGCTGGAGGTCCCACCGCGCCTCGGCCAGGCCCGTGGCGTACAGCACGCCGGCCGCCACCGCGTAGTACAGCGGCGGGTGCTGGGTCATCTGGTCCACGGCCGAGGTCGCGAGGTGCCGCGTGCTGGTGCCCGGCGGCACCGGGTCGGCCAGGGCGTTCGCGCCGGTCACCGTGCCCCGCTCGGCGTCCGGGGTGGGCGGCACGCCGACGAACGCGGGGATGCCGTCGCGGTCGAGGTGCCGCCCGGGCACGTCGGTGTCCAGCGCGGCCTGGTCCCGCGCCGCGTCGACGGCGGGCCCCACCAGCGCCTCGCCGGCGGGCGGCCAGCCGCCGCCGTGCGCGAGGCGGAGCACGCTGTTGACGTGCTGCGGCTCGTCGGGGGCGCGGAACGCCGGGGTCAGCACCGCCCACAGCCCGCCGACCAGGACGACGAGCGCGGTGACCAGCGCCAGGGCTCTGCGGTACGCCGCCTCGGCGGGATCGTCGCGCACGCCCACAGGATAGGGGTGCGAGGTGACGTGAGCCCCTCGTCGTGGCGATGACCGATCGCACCCCCGATCCGACGTATCGTCAGTAGGTGCCTCCGTTTTCTCCTCGCGGCCGGAACCGGCGGTCGGGCCGTGGCTCCGGCCCTGCCGGCAGCTCGTCCAGCGGCTCCTCCGGCAACGGCTCCTCCGGTACCGGTTCCACCAGCGGCTCACCCGGCCCCACCGGGATCTCCAAGGCCTCGCAGGCCGACCTGCTCCGGCTCGCGGCCGCCCGCCCCGGCGCGCCCGGCGAGGCCTCCGGGCAGGATGCGGGGCCGCGGCGGCGGGACCGGCGCGGGCGCGGACTGCGCGGCCCGATGTTCCCGCCGGGCACCCCCGCGCACCGCACCCGCGCGCAGCGGTTCGACGACCTCGTGCTCGACGTCGTCGAGGACCTCGACCGGACCTGGGCCACGCACCTGCACGGCACCGAGTTCGCCGTGGAGGACGTGCCGCCGTCGGACCCCGCGCCGTGGGAGGACGGCGGCGTGCTGCTCGGACGCTTCTTCCCCGCCGAGGCCGGGCGCCCCGGCCGCGTGGTGGTCTATCGCCGTCCCGTGGAGGTACGGGCCGTCGACCTGGACGACCTCGCGGACCTGGTGCGCGACGTGGTCGTGGAGCAGGTGGCGCACCTGCTGGCCCGCACGCCCGAGGAGATCGACCCGAACTTCGGCGAGCGCTCCTAGGTCACGGGGTCGGTGGCCTCAGGGTCAGCCCGCGGCGTCGACCCGGCGCACGCGCACGTCGCCGTCCGCCGCGAGCGGCGGCGTCGGGGCCAGCACCGAGAACAGGCTCGCGTCGTCGGCCTGGACCAGCCGTACCGACCAGACCACCTCGGGCTGGTCGGCGGGCTGCTCCGCGACCACCGCCACGGCGTCGCCGAGTTCCTCCAGCTCGGACCAGCCCACCTCGACGGTCTGCCCCGCGGGCACGTCGACCGCATGCGTCCAGGCCACCTCGCCGTCCGGCCCGACGCCGCGCAGCGTGACCTCGGTGCTGCCGGTCGCGTCCTCGATCTCGTCGGGGCCGCGCTCGTCGGGCACGCCGCTCAGCGTCACGCCGTACACGGCGTCCTCCGGCACGGCGACCGCGCCGTCGGCGGTCCCGCCCGTCTGCTCGGCGCCCGTCTGCTCGGCGCCCGTCTGCCCGGCCACCGCCTGCCCGGCCAGCCAGGCCCGGTCGTACGGGTCCTCGTCGATCACGGCATCGTCCGCGGCGGCGCCCTTGCGGTCCACGGCCGCGCCGGCCACCACCGGCACGTCGGCGTCGACCACCACCGTGTAGCTCCCCGCGGGCAGGCCGCCCAGCGGCAGGGTCGTGACCTGCCCGGGTTCGAGCGGCAGCTCCTCGCCGCCGCGCAACCGGACCGGGCCGTCGGGCCCGAGCACCGCGAGCCGTGCCGTGCCGGCCCGGGTACCCGGCGTCAGCACGTCGAGGCGCGGGGCGTGCGGGTCGTCCACCGTCTCGCCCGTGCTGGTCACGCCCGAGACCGCCGTCGTCCGCGACGGCGCGCCGCCGCCCACGACGAGGTCCGCGCCCGCGGGCACGAGCCCCTCGATCCGGTGGTGCTGCACGTAGGCGCCCACCCGGCCGCCCTCGGCGGTGACGCGCAGCGCGAGGCGGCTCTGGTCGGGCGCGACGGCCTCCAGCATGGTGACCACCTGCTCCCCCGGGGGCACGACGACGAGCGACTGGCTCCCCAGCACCACCGGGCCGGACGCGCCCCAGGCCTGCAGGGTCACGGTGGCCGCGGTGCGGCCCGGGTTCTGCAGCACCAGGCGCCCGCTCGACCCCACGGAGGTGCTGCCGCCCACCAGCCAGTGCTCGACGGCGGGCTCCACGCACGGTCCGGCGACCAGGCCGCGCAGGTCGCCCTCGGTGGTCACGGACGCGACGGTCGCGGCCGCGTAGGTCGCCGTGCCCGGCGTCAGGCGCAGCACGCGCGCGCCCGGCAACCTGCCGTCGAGCACGGCCGCGTCGGTGCCCTGCTCCAGCGGCCCCGTGAGCTCCGCCTCCTGCTCGCCGTCGAGCGTCGTGACCGCCGGCTGCTCGCCGTCGGCCCCGTCGAGCACGGCCGCGGTCAGCGTCGTGGTCGTCGCGACGGGGGCCGCGCTGAACGCGTCGTCCCCGACGTCGGGCTGCTCCAGCTGCGCCGGCGTGGGACAGACCAGCCCTGTCTCGGTGGCCGCCACGGGGACGGAACGCGCGTCGTCGACGGCCGGGGCCGCGTCGCGGGCGGCGCCGCCCGGGGCGGCCGTACCCGTCGTGGCGAGGGCGCCGACCGCCAGCGCGCACAGCAGGGCGCCCACCGCGGCCGCGGCCCGCCGGACCGCGGACGGGACCGTCAGGTTCTTGCGCTTCATCGACCCCTCCTGCGTCCCACGGGCAGTGCCAGCAGGGCGAAGACCACCAGCGTGAACGTCGTCAGCACGAGCCAGGCCGTGCGGTGCGGCGCCTCGTAGCGGACCACGAGGTGCCCGGCGTCGGGGCCGAGCGTGAAGGCCTGCAGCCCGGCCGCCTCGTCCGCGGCGACGGGTTCCAGCCGCCGTCCGTCGAGGGACGCGTGCCAGCCCCGGCCCGCGGTCTCCGCCAGCACGACGACGCGGTCCGCGCCCCCGGCCGCGACCTCCGTGTGCACGGCCGTGCCGCCCGACGGCAGCACCTGGCGCGTGGCGCCGTCCTCCTCGATCCGCGCCCAGCCGGGCGCCGGCTCCTCGGCAGGCGCCACGCGCCACACCGAGACCGCCTGGCCCTCGGTCACGCGGCTCATGCCGGGCACCATGTCGAGCGTGGCCACGAGGTCGCCGACGGCGGGAGCGTCGGACCGGACCTGCACCGCGCCGATCCCCAGGTCGGCGAGCTGCTGCGGCACCCCCTCGGTCGCGCCGGACGTCAGCGCGGCGACGGCCACGTCGAGCGCGGCGGCCGGGTCGGTCGCCGGGTCGGTCGCCGGGTCCGCGGCCCGGTCGCCCGCGGGACGGGCGGCCACGCGCGGCGCCACGGAGGCGTCGGCGAGCTGCGAGCCGTCGGCCCGCAGCAGCGCGTACCGCACCGTGCCGTCGGTCGAGAAGCCCACCTGCAGCACGCGGGCCTGCCGGGGCGGCGCCTGCATCTGCTGCCCGACGGCGGGCACCACCGGGTCGGTCGTCACGTGCAGCATCCCGGACCGGCCGCCGTGCGCGACGCTGCCGGAGCCGGTCAGCCACACCACCGCCTGCGTCGCGGGGAGCAGCATCGCGACCACGGTCAGGCCGACGACGGCGACCGTGCGCGCCGCGCCCAGGACGCCGCGGAGCGGCGCCCCGTGCCCGGTGAGCACGCCGACGCCCGCGACCGCCGCGGCGCCGAGGCCGAGGAGCAGCAGGGACAGCCCGGGGCCGGCCCAGCGGCCGTCGTCCTGCGCGAGCACCGCCGCGGCGAGACCCGCGGCGGCGACCAGCCAGCCGACCAGCGACGTGGCCGCGACGTGCCGCGCGGCGTCCGTGCCGCCCGAGCGGCCGATCCCGGCGAGCGCGCCCACCAGCCCGAGCACCGCCAACGCGAGCACCAGCGCGCCGAGCACCCACGGCCCCGCCGCGACCACGGCGCCGGCGGCGGTGAGCAGGGGGCCGCCGTCTGGCATGTCGAACCATGCGCCGGGAGCGGCCGGCAGGCCGAGCAACAGCTCCAGACCGGAGGCCGTACCGGGGGCCGGGACGCCCGATCCCGCAAGGGGTTCGGCGGTCAGGAGGCCGCGGTCGCCGTCCCGCAGCGCCGTCCACCAGAGCGGCGCGCCGACCACGAGGGCCGGCACGAGGGCGAGCGCCAGGTGCGCCCGCCGGTGCGGGGCGACGAGCATCGCACCGGCCAGGACCAGGACCGCGGCGGGGAGCAGCACGGGCGCGCCCGCGACCACGCAGGCCAGCAGCAGGCCGCCCGCCCCGGCCGCGCCGAGCGAGCCGCTGCCGGCCCGTGCGGCGAACGCAGAGACGCCGGCCTCGCCGTCCGCGGCGTCCGGCGCGCCGTCGGCGTGCGCCACCCGGTCGACGGCCTGGGCGCCCACCGCGCGGACGAGCGCGACGGCGGTCCAGGGCAGCAGGGCGTGCACCAGCACGCCGCCGAGCAGGCCGCCGTCCAGGGCACCGAGGAATGCCGGGGCGACGGTCCACGCGAACGCGGCGAGCGTGCGCAGCCACACCGAGCGCGTCACCGTGCCCGCGGCGGCCCAGGCGCCGACGGCGGCCAGCGGCAGTGCCAGCAGGAGCAGCGCGTTCACCGCGTGCTGCAGGGTGCCGCCCGCGAGCACCGACAGCCCGGAGAGCACGAGGAGGAGAGGGTCGGCCGGTGCGGCCGTGCCGAGCCCGTCGCGCACCCAGCCGGACGTCGCCGCCGACCAGGTGGTCGCCGTCGTGCCGCCGGCCGGGAGCAGGGCCCCGCCGACCAGCCGCCCGCCTGAGGCGAGGGCGCCCAGCCCGGGACCGAACAGCGCCGCCGCGAGGCCCACGGCGGCGACCACGACCACGGCGAGCGCCGTCCGGCGCCGCACGGCCAGGACCTGCAGCTCGGCCTGCTCCAGCTCCGACGGCGCGGCGTCGACGCGATGGGCCTCGCCGCGGGCAAGCCGCTTGTCGCGCCGTTCCGCGGCGACCTCGCGCCAGGTGCCCAGGAGCGGCCGCAGCACGCTGCGGGGCACGGTCGAGGTGCGCGCGATCCGGCGTCGGGCGCGCAGCAGCGGACCCAGCCGGAACACCGCCCACAGCGGCGCGACCAGCTCGTCGCGCGCCCGGTCGGGGTGCTTCATGGCGAGCCGGTAGCTCGCGGCGAACGGCGCCCAGGCCACCATCGCGAGCATCACGAAGGGCAGGGCCCACGGCGCGACGGACGTGAGGCGCAGGTAGAGCTGGCTGCGGCGGCGCGCACCGGCCGAGCCGGGCGCGTGCAGGGCCACCTGCGCGTGCCGCACCACGGCGTCCGGCACCACGACGACGCGGTGGCCCGCGAGCCGCACGCGCCGGCAGAAGTCGGTCGAGTCGCCGAACTGGCCGTACGCCGGGTCGGTGCCGCCCACCTCGCGCCACACCGACGCGCGCACCAGCGCCCCGGCGAGCCCCACGGCGAGCACGTCCTCGCGCGAGTCGTGCTGCCCCTGGTCGATCTCGGTGTCGTCGATGCCGGTCATGCGCCTGCCGAGGGGCGACACGGTGTGCCCCACCTCGACCAGGACTCCCCGGTCGGCCGCGGCCGGGTCGAGCGGCAGCCCGTCCGGTCCCGACTCCCAGTGCCGCTGCTTGGCCCCGGCCACCGCCACGGCGTGGGAGTGCTCCACCGCCCGCGTCAGCGCTGCCAGTGCGCCGGGCGCGGGGGCGGAGTCGTCGTGCAGGAACCAGAGCCAGCCGCGATCCGGCGCCCCGGTCGCGGCGAGCATCGCCTGGACCGCCTCACCGAAGCTGCGGGCACCCGCACCGGCCACGTACCGGGCGCCGCCGAGCTGCAGGTCCTGGTGGCCGGACGTCGCGGGGGCGGTGTCGACGTCGACCACCACCACGTCGTCCGGGGTGCGCGACTGAGCACGCAGCGCGGCGAGCGTGGCAGCGAGGTAGGGGCTGCTGCCGCGCGTCACCACGACGGCGGTCACCGTGACCGCCACGGGCGGCTGCACGGAGGGCTGGGCCGGGACCTTGGCCCACACCGGACCCGCCGGGGCGGCATGGGAGCCCCGGTCCGGGCTGGGGGCCGACAGGCTGTCGGTACGTGGAGCGCTCATCTCGCCTCACATCATGCGGCGCGTCTGTGCCGACACGCCGCAGACGCGCCGGTCGGGCGCCGAACGGTGCGCTGCTTGCGCTCCCCCTGCCGAGCCCGCCTGGAGGGGGACGTGTCACACGGCGCGGCGCTTGAGCTTGCGGCGCTCGCGCTCCGAGAGACCGCCCCAGATGCCGAACCGCTCGTCGTTCTCCAGCGCGTAGTCCAGGCACTCCGCGCGGACCTCGCAGCCCGAGCAGACCTTCTTGGCCTCGCGTGTGGACCCGCCCTTCTCCGGGAAGAAGGCCTCCGGGTCGGTCTGCGCGCACAGGGCGCGCTCCTGCCAGCCGAGCAAGGACTCGTCCGGCTCCGTCAGCACATACAGCTCACCGAAGAGGGGCAGGACCGGTGCCACCGGTGCCACCTCGCTCTCAGCGTCAGTCGGGAACTCCACGTCCGATTCCAGCATGTTCCACATGACGTGCCCCTCCATGCCGTGTCCGTGCCCCGAGGCCTGGCCGGTAGATCGTGTGATCGACCGACCCATCAAGCCTGACTGGCCAGACCTGCAGTTTCAGGCCCCGTTGCGTATTCGCTACGAAAACTGCATACATGGAATTACACGCGTGTCGCCTGGAGTCGTCAAGCGGAAATGTGCTATCGCCCACGGGTTCCACGGGTAATTCACGAGTCCTTCCGCAGGTCGTGGCGCACGTCTCACTCGCCGGCCGCCTTTCCGGCCTGCGAAACCTCCGGCGCGCCGACACGCCGGAGTGTCCTTGCGGCCCCCTGCGGACAATGGCCGGTGAACCAGCGGACCGGCGACCGCGATAACGATCAGGTCGGGATGTGGGGCGCGTGTCCGACATGCCGCTCGAGGTGCGCCACGCACGCAGCACGCGCACACACCCGTCACCCCGCGCACGACGCCGCGCCACGACCTCCCCCTGGGTTCACACCTAGGCTGGCCGCATGCAGATCGCGCCTCGCACCGGCGGCTCCGTGCCCGACGTCGCCTCGCTCCTCGCCCGCCTCGCCGCCGACGGCGGCCGGCCGCGCCTGACCTGGTACGGCGACGACGGCGAGCGGGTCGAGCTCTCCGGCGCCGTCCTCGCCAACTGGGCCAGCAAGACGGTCAACCTGCTCGTCGAGGAGTTCGACGCCGCGCCCGGCACCACCGTCGTGGTCGACCTGCCCGTGCACTGGCGCACCGCCGTCTGGGCGCTGGCCGCCTGGCGGACCGGCGCGACGGTCGCCCTGGCCGACGCCGGCGTGGCCGCCCCGGACGTGGTGGTCACCGACACGCCGGAGCAGTGGGCGGACGGCGGGGCGGACCTCGTCGTCGTCTCCCTGCCCGCGCTCGCCCGGAAGTACGACGGCGACCTGCCGCCCGGCGCCGTCGACGCGGCCTCGGCCGTGATGACCTACGGCGACGCGATCGCCTGGGTGCCCGAGGTGGACCCCGACCAGGACGCGCTGGTGACCGCCGCGGGCACCGTCGGGCACAAGGTGCTGGTCCCGGAGCCCGGCGACGGGGCACGCGTGCTCGTCGACGGGCGCGCGCCCGTCGCGGACGTGCTCCGCGACCTGCTCGGCATCTGGGCCGGCGGCGGGTCGGTGGTCCTCACGTCGTCCGCCACGGCCGCCGCGCTGGAGGCGGACGACGACCGTCTCGCGCGCCTGCGCGGCAGCGAACGTATCGACTGAACCGGGCAAAGCCCGGACCACAGAATTGCCCCGGGCCATCACCCGGCACGGACCGGTCGAAAAGGGCCCAGGACAATCGGGCCAGGGCTTCTCCACGAACCCTCTACGGTCCGCCCCCGGGCGGTGCGCCGCCGTGCAACATGCAGCCTCTAGGATCGGTGGCCGTGACATTTCCCGACTTCAGCGCCTCTGGTGCGACGAACCCCTCCCGGGGACCGTCCCACGCCCGGGCGCTGGGACAGCTGAGCAGCGTGTCCCGCGCGATCGCCATGGTGGTCGTCGCGGTCCTCTCGCTGGCCGTTGCCGGCGGCGCTGCCGCGGTGACCCAGCTGACCGGGAACATCGAGACCGCCGACATGGCGGCGCTCGGCACGAACCGGCCCAAGCAGGTGCTCCCGAAGGACCCGAACGCGGGCACCCCGCTGAACATCGTGGTGATGGGCAGCGACTCGCGCAGCGGGGACAACGACGCGCTGGCGGGCGGCGGCGAGATCGGCGCCCGCTCGGACACGACCGTCGTCATGCACATCTCGGGCGACCGGTCGCGGGTCGAGATGATCTCGATCCCCCGCGACTCCACGGTGGACGTCCCGAGCTGCACCACGGCCGACGGCGCGACCACGGCCGAGCTGTACGGCACCAAGTTCAACGCCGCGTTCTCGCAGGGCGTGCAGGTGGGCCAGACCGTCGCCGACGGCGCCCTGTGCACCGTCAAGACCATCGAGGGGCTGACCGGCGTCTACATGGACGGCTTCATCGTGGTGGACTTCGCCGGCTTCTCGTCGATGGTCGACGCCGTGGGCGGCATCGACGTCTGCGTCGAGGAGCCCATCTACTCCGAGAAGGCCAACCACCTGTCGCTGGACACGGGGCTGCACACGCTCAAGGGCGTCAAGGCCCTCGACTACGCCCGCGCCCGGACGGGCCAGGGCCTGGGCGACGGCTCCGACCTGGGCCGCATCGGCCGGCAGCAGGAGGTCATGGCCTCGCTCGCCCGCAAGGTGCTGAGCCAGGAGGTGCTGACCAACCCGTCGAAGACGCTCAAGCTGCTCAACGCGGTCACCGGCTCGCTCACCATGAACGAGGAGCTGGCCAGCATCGACGGACTCGCCGGGTTGGCCTACTCCATGCGGAACGTACGGCCTGACACGATCACGTTCATGACCGTCCCCAACGAGTACGACCCGAACAACACGGCTAACGTCGTGTGGACGGACGATGCCGTACAGCTGTGGGACAACGTCAAGCACGACAGGCCGCTCGACAGCGACCCGGACGACCCGTCCGCGGACCCCTCGGGTTCCGCGACGGACGACGGTACGGCGACGGGCGAGGAGAGCACGGAGACCGACGCGGGGACCGATACCGGGACCGACGCCGGAACAGAGGCCGGCGACGGTTCCGAGACGGAGCCCACGCCGGAGTCGACCGAGATCAAGCAGGCCGGTGAAGAGGCCTTCACCGGCGCCGACACCACCAAGGTCTGCGGCTGAGCCCATGTCAGATCCCAGAACGTCGAACCGTTCGGCCCCGCAGGCCGACGACGACGTCACGCGTGTCCGGATCCCGCCCAGCTTCACGCCTCAGGGCGCGAGCGGGCGTCCGGGCGCCGACGACGCCATCCCGGTCGGTGACACGGGCGAGCGCCCGCGAACCGTCCCCGGCGGTGCGTCGAGCAGGCAGCAGCAGGGCGGACCCGCTAATGCGGAGACGCCCGGCGTCGGGGTTCCCGGCGTCGGTGGCGCCCACCGCATCGGACGGCCGGAAGGCTCCGACGAGGCGCGCTACGAACCACGTATCCGTCGACAGTCTTCACGGGAGGTACCGGTGTCCGGCGAGCGCAGGGGGACGAATCCCCCGCCCGTTCCACCACGAAGGTCGGGGCTGCCCGCGCGCAGCGAGTCCGCCGGGCAGGTGCCGAGATCCATCCCGCCGCGGTCGGCCCCGCCGAGCAACGGCGGCCAGCCGCCGCAGGCCATCCCGCCGGGCAGGCCGGTCCGGGCGAGCGCCGGGCCCGTGCGCCCGACGCCGGTGCGCAGCGCTCCCCGTCCCGCGGCCGGCGGCAACGGCCGGGGTGGGGGCTACCCGCAGCAGGGCGCCCTCGCCTCGGGCGGGCGCGGCGGCCGGGGCGGCAGCACCATCCGCATCCGCAAGGGCCGCGTGGCCGGCGTCATCGCGGTGCTCGTGCTCCTGGCGGTCCTCGCGTGGCCGATCGGTCTGCTGATCTGGGCCAACGGCAAGATCCAGCACGTCGAGGCGCTGTCCGGCGCGGACAACACCCCGGGCACCACCTACCTGCTCGCCGGCTCGGACGCCCGCGGCAGCGGCGGCATCGACGACTCCACGAGCGGCGCCCGTACCGACACGATCATGCTGCTGCACAAGCCGCGGTCGGGTCCGGTCGCGCTCATCTCGATCCCCCGTGACGTCTACGCCGAGATCCCCGACGTCGGCGGCGACAAGATCAACGCGGCCTACTCGTACGGCGGCGCTCCGCTCCTGGTCAAGACCGTGGAGCAGCTCAGCGGGCTGACCGTGGACCACTACGTCGAGGTGGGCTTCGGCGGCGTCTCGGGCGTCGTGGACGCCGTCGGCGGCGTGCGGCTGTGCCTCGACTACGACGTGCACGACGTGAAGTCGAAGCTCAAGTGGGAGAAGGGGTGCCACATGGCGGACGGCAAGACCGCCCTCGCGTTCTCCCGCATGCGCTACTCCGACCCGACGGGCGACATCGGCCGCGCACAGCGTCAGCAGCAGGTCATCGCCCAGATCGGCAAGAAGGTCGCCGACCCGGGCGTGCTGCTCAACCCGGCCTCGCAGGTGGGGCTCGCCGACGCCGGCCTGGCCGCCGTCGTGACCGACACCGACACGGGCATCATCGACGTCGCGATGCTGGGGCTGGCCTTCCGGTCCGCGAACGGCGACGACGGCGTGACCGGCACCCCGCCGATCGCGACGATCAACTACCGGACGCCTGCGGGCGCCTCCGCCGTGCTGCTGGACGAGAACCAGACCGGCGAGTTCTGGGCCAAGATCCGCGACGGCGAGTACCCGGCGGGCGAGAAGATCGGCGGCATGCCGGGCTCCTGACCCGCGCTCCCCGCTACATGTCAGACGCCCGGGTCCCTCGAGGGACCCGGGCGTCTGACATGTCCGGGAGCGGGCCGGATCAGAGCTGGGCGCGCAGCTTCTCGCCCTTGGCGTGCGCCACCGCGCTCAGCTCCTCCTGGAACGCTTCCATGCGCTCGCGCAGCGCCGCGGCCTCGTCGCCCGCGCCGGACGCGAGGATCCGCGCCGCGAGCAGCCCCGCGTTCCGCGCCCCGCCGATCGACACCGTCGCGACCGGCACGCCCGCCGGCATCTGCACGATGGAGAGCAGGGAGTCCATGCCGTCGAGGTACTTCAGCGGCACCGGTACCCCGATCACGGGCAGCGGCGTCACCGACGCCAGCATGCCGGGCAGGTGCGCGGCCCCGCCCGCGCCCGCGATGATCACGCGCAGCCCGCGGCCGGCGGCCTGCCGACCGTAGTCGATCATCTCGGTGGGCATGCGGTGCGCGGAGACGACGTCGACCTCGACCGGCACGCCGAACTCGCCCAGCGCCTCGGCCGCCGCCTGCATGACGGGCCAGTCGGAGTCGGACCCCATCACGATGCCGACCTGCGGGTTGGTGCTCATGCGTTCGCCTCTTCCTCGGTGGTCGCGGCCGCGACGGCGGACGCGGCGGCGGGTGCCGGCGCGACGGCGTCCGGCGTCTCGCCGCGCAGCAGCGCCGCGGCCGCGATCGCCCGCCGCCGCACCTCGTCCAGGTCGTCGCCGCTCACGTTCACGTGGCCCAGCTTGCGGCCGGGCCGGATGCCCTTGCCGTACAGGTTGACGCGCGCCTCCGGGAACGCGGCGAGCACGTCCGGCAGCGCGTCGGTGAGCTCGTCCAGCGTCGAGCCCAGCACGTTCGCCATGACGGTCCAGGTGGCCGTCGGCTCCGCCGAGCCCAGCGGCAGGTCCAGGACGGCGCGCAGGTGCTGCTCGAACTGGCTGGTCACGGCGCCGTCGATCGTCCAGTGCCCGCTGTTGTGCGGGCGCATCGCGAGCTCGTTGACCAGCACCGTCGGCGTCCCGTCCGGCCCGGGCACCTCGAACAGCTCGACGGCCAGCACGCCGGTCACGTCCAGGCCCTCGGCCACGGTCGCCGCGATCTCGCGGGCCCGCGCGTCGAGGCCGGCGGACAGGCCCGGCGCGGGGGCGATCACCTCGGAGCAGACGCCGTCCCGCTGGATCGACTCCACGACGGGCCAGGGCCGCACCTCGCCGGACGGCCGGCGGGCGACCAGCGCCGCGAGCTCCCGCGTGAACGGCACCTTCTCCTCGACGAGCAGCTGCGGGCCGCCGTCGGCCACCGCCGCGAACCAGTCGGCGACGTCGTCCGGGGAGGTGACCACCCGCACGCCCTTGCCGTCGTAACCACCGCGGGAGGTCTTCACCACCGCGCTGCCACCCACCTCCGTCAGGAAGGCCGCCAGGGCGGCCCGCCCGTCCTCGGGGGACGACGCCGGGAGCGGCGCCCACCGCGGGCACGGCACGCCGAGCTCGGTCAGGCGCTGCCGCATCACGATCTTGTCCTGCGCCTGCACCAGCGCGTGCGGTCCGGGCCGCACGGGCGTCCCGTGCTCGATCAGGTCCGTGAGCAGCGCGTTCGGCACGTGCTCGTGCTCGAACGTGAGCACGGCGGCGGCGCGGTCGCCGTCGGGCGCGATCAGCGAGCGGATCGCCGCCTCGTCGGACGCGACGCCCACCGGGGCGTCGGTGACGACCTGCGCCGCGGACGACGCCGGGTCCTCGACCAGGACGCGCAGCCGGATGCCCAGCTCGCCGGCGGCGGGGGCCATCATGCGGGCGAGCTGCCCGCCGCCGACGACGGCTACGACAGGTGGGCCGGACTGACGGGAATCTGTTGCACTCACGTCGGTGAAGCCTACCGGCGGCCGCGCACCTTCTTCTGCCCGAGGGTGGAGATCTTCGACCCGACAGGCAGCACCTGGTGCGGGTCGAGGGTCTTCGGCACGCCCGAGAGGAACACGGAGAACACCGGCGGGGTGCGCTGCGTGAGCTGCAGGTTGCCGCCGTCGGCCGCGACGAGGTCGCGCGCGAGGGCGAGGCCCAGGCCCGTCCCCGCGCCCGACGTGACGCCGCGCTCGAAGATCTTGCCCTGCATGTCCTCGGGCACGCCGTCGCCCTCGTCCGTGACCTCGACGGCCATGGCGCCGCGCTGTCCCTCGCGGATCCGGAGCGTGGTGGTGCCGCCGCCGTGCTTGAGCGAGTTCTCCAGCAGGGTGGACAGCACCTGGGCGAGCGCACCCGGGGTCGCCAGCACGCGGGCGCCGCCCGAGTCCTCGACGTTCAGGTGGCGACCGGCCCGCTCGAAGGACTCGCGCCACTCCTCCTCCTGCTGGAGGAAGACGACGGCGACGTCCACCGACTCGGTGGTGCCACCCTGCGCGCGCCGGGAGCGGGCGAGCAGGTCGTCGACCACGCCGACCAGACGTTCCACCTGTTCGAGCGAGATCCGGGCCTCCTCCTGCACCTCGGGCTCGCTGGAGGTGAGCGTGATCTCCTCCAGGCGCATCGTCAGCGCCGTCAGCGGCGTGCGGAGCTGGTGCGAGGCGTCGGACGTGAACTGCCGCTCCACGGCGAGCCGCGCCGCGAGCCGGTCCGAGCTGCGGGCCAGCTCCGCCGCCACCAGGTCGATCTCCTCCACCCCGGAGGGATCCAGCCGTGGACGCACCTGTCCCGCGCCGAGCTGTTCCGCCGACGCCGCGAGGTACACGAACGGCTGCGCCAGCCGGTTGGCCTGCCAGGCCGCCGTGACCGCGCCGGCGGCGAAGGCCCCCACGCTGCCGAACACGACGAGCACCACGACGTTGATCGCCTTGATGTACGCGGGCCAGGCCGAGACCGAGACCAGCACGCCCATGACGGGCTGCTCCTCGGAGATGAGCCCGCGCTCGATCGTGGCGCCGGCGATGGGCTCGCCCGAGGTGAGCTGCATGCCGTTCGGCTGGTTCACGGTCACGTAGGCGACGATGTCGTTGCCCTGCGGCTGCACCGCCCGGTCCAGGACCGACTGGTCGACGAACCCGGCCTCGGCGGCGGAGCGGTTGCGCTCGTAGGAGTTGACGGAGGAAGCCAGGAGGTCCTGCACCCGGGTCTCGACCCGCTGTTCTTCCTGGCCGTAGATGTAGCGGGCACCGAAGATCGCGAGCGGGATGCCCAGGAGCAGGACCGCGACCGCAACCGCGGCGATCGTCGCCTGCAGTACGCGGGCGCGCATCTGGCTAGCTCGCCCCGATCTCGAAACGGAAGCCGAGACCGCGCACGGTGGAGACGTAGCGCGGGGCGTTCGCGTCGTCACCGAGCTTGCGGCGCAGCCACGAGACGTGCATGTCCAGCGTCTTGGTGGAACCGACCGGGTCGGAGCCCCACACGTCGCGCATCAGCGTGTCGCGGACGACCACGGAGCCGGCGTTCTGCACGAGGACGCGCAGCAGGTCGAACTCCTTGGTGGTCAGGTGCAGCTCGCGCTCGCCCTGGAAGGCGCGGTGCGCGGAGACGTCGACACGGACGTCCTGCGCGTGCAGCTCCTCCTCCTCGCCGGTCTCGCCGTGCGAGCGGCGCAGGAGCGCCCGCACGCGGGCGAGCAGCTCGGCCAGGCGGAAGGGCTTGGTGACGTAGTCGTCGGCACCGGCGTCGAGGCCCACGACGAGGTCGACCTCGTCGGCACGGGCGGTCAGCACCAACACGGGCACGGTGAGGCCGTTGGCCCTGATCTCGCGCGCGACATCGAGCCCGTCCATGTCGGGAAGGCCCAGGTCCAGAACTACGATGTCCGCACCGGTCGAGCTCTCGATCGCACCTTTGCCGGTTCCTTGCACGACGACGTCGTATCCCTCACGGGAGAGCGCTCGTGCCAACGGCTCGGCAATGGCCGGGTCGTCCTCGGCTAGGAGTACGTGAGTCATTTCGCCATCGTAGGGCATAACCGACGCTCTGGCGCTACCCGGTCACGGCTCTTGACAGCCGTCATACCGAATCCTTTCGGCTGACACCGCCATGGCGCAAGTGCTACCACGGTATGACGCGCCGGCGCAACGGTTCCACCTACTCTGACCTGCATGGGTTGGTACGAACAGTGGCAGGGGTGGACGGAGCGGCACAGGTTCCTCGTGGACCTCACGTGGACCGTCCTGCTCGGGCTCCTCGCGCTGGTCACCTCGACCGACCTCTACTCGTCCGGACCGACGACACAAGCCGTCATCATCTCCGCCTCCGTGCTCGCCCCGATGCCGTGGTGCCGCACCCGCCCCGTGATCTCCTGCGCCCTGGTCTTCGTCGCCTGCATGGTGCACATGACGTTCCTCGGGGTGCCGATCGTCCTGCCCGCGGACCTCGTCGTGCTCGTGTCGCTGTACTGCGTCACCGTGTACGGGCCCCGGTGGTCCTACCTGGCGGCCGGCGGCGCCGCGGTCGTCGGGGTGCTGACCCTCGGCATCTCCGGCTGGCTCCACTTCGGCAGCAGCCTCGCGCACGGGATCCCCACGATGATCGGGGCCGGCTCCCTGCTGGCCACCGCCTTCGCCCTGGGCCTGGTGCGCCGGTCCCGCCGCCTGATGATGGAGGCGCTGCGCGACCGCGCCGAGCGCCTCGAGATCGAGCGCGACCAGCAGGCGCAGATCGCCACGGCCGCCGAGCGGGCCCGCATCGCCCGCGAGATGCACGACATCGTGGCCCACTCCCTGTCCGTGGTCATCGCGCAGGCCGACGGCGGACGGTACGCCGCGGCCGCCGACCCCGCGGCCGCCCAGCGCTCGCTGGGCACCATCGCCGAGACCGGCCGTGCGGCGCTGGCCGACATGCGCCGGCTGCTCGGCGTGCTGCGCGAGGGCCCGGACGACGGCGGCATCCCGCTCGGCCTGGTCGCGCCGGACCGCGCATCGTCGGGCCACCCCCGGCCGGCGTTCGGCGCGGGCGGCACCGCGACCGGTCCCGATGGCGACCGGGCGGAAGCCGCGCCCTCGGCGGGGGCCGGGGCGCCCGACGGCGGGGCGCCGCTGCGCCCCCAGCCCGACGTCACGGACCTGCGCGACCTCGTGGACCAGGCCCGGGACGACGGCCTGCGCGTCTCCTGGGCCCGGGTGGGCGTCGAGCGGCGGCTGCCGCCCGGCGTCGGGCTCACGCTGTTCCGGGTGTGCCAGGAGGCGCTCACCAACGTGCGCAAGCACGCCGGCCCCCGGCCCGCCGTCACCCTGCTGCTCCGCTGGGGCGAGGACGAGGTGGAGCTCCGCGTGGACGACGACGGCCGCGGCCTCGCTGCGGCCGGCTCCGCCGACGCGGCGGAACCGCAGCCCGCGGCCGGGTTCGGCCTGCTGGGGATGCGGGAGCGCGCCGAGATGTTCGGCGGGACGCTCACCGCCGGGCCGCGCGGCGGCGGCGGGTTCTCGGTCCGGTTCGTCGTGCCGATCCCGCGGGCCGAGGCCCCCGAACCGACCGCGCCCGCGGAGCCCGCCCAGCCCGTCGCGCGCACCACCGAACCGAGCACCACGCCGAAGGAGAACGATGACTGACACCCTCGACGCGCCCGTACGGGTCGCCCTGGTCGACGACCAGCCGCTGGTCCGCGCCGGGCTGCGGATGGTGATCGACTCCCAGCCCGACCTGCGGGTGGTGGTCGAGGCCGACGACGGCCGCGACGCGCTGCGCCTGCTCGCCGCCACGGCGTCCGACGTGGTGCTGATGGACGTGCGCATGCCGGGGATGGACGGGCTGTCCGCGACCCGGGCGCTCCTGGGCGAGGGCGGTGTCGCGGCGGGCGACCCCCGCGTCGTCGTGCTCACCACGTTCGACCTGGACGAGTACGTGCTCGACGCGATCCGGGCCGGGGCCAGCGGGTTCCTGCTCAAGGACGCACAGCCGGAGGAGCTGCTCACGGCGATCCGCACCGTGCACCAGGGCGACGCGGTGATCGCGCCGTCGTCCACGCGGCGGCTCATGGAACGCCTGGTCACGGCGCTGCCGCCCGAGGAGGCGGCGGGTCCGCAGGAGGCGCTGGCCGCCCTCACGGGCCGCGAGCGCGAGGTCCTGGTGCTCATGGCGCGCGGGCGGTCCAACACGGAGATCGCATCCGACCTGTTCGTCGCGGAGGCGACGGTCAAGACGCACGTGGGCCGCATCCTCGCGAAGCTCGACGCGCGGGACCGCGTCCAAGCCGTGGTGACGGCCTACGAGACGGGCCTGGTCCGCCCGGGCGCCTGACGGGTCACTCGGCGGCGAGCGCCGCGACCGGGTGGGTGCGGACGGCGGCGCGGGCGGGCACCACCGAGGCGAGCAGCCCGGCGACGAGCGCGACGGCGAGGACGACCCCCACCTCGGTCCACGGGACGACGAGGGGCACCTGGCCGAGCACGGACAGGGCGGTCGTGGCGCCCACCCAGCCGTACACGAGGCCCAGCACGATGCCCAGCACCGCGCCGACGCCGGCGATGACCATGCCCTCGACGGCGAGCGTGGCCCGGAGCTGGCCGCGCGAGAGCCCGATGGCCCGCAGCATCGCGTTCTCCCGTGTGCGCTCGATGACCGACAGCGACAGGGTGTTGGCCACACCGACCAGCGCGATGAGTACGGCGACCGTGAGCAGCCCGACCACGATGCCGAGGATCACGTCGACCATCTGCTGGTAGGCGGACCGTTCGACGACGGTCCCGGTGACGCCGACGGTCTCCCCCGTGGTCGAGACCGCCGCCTGCACGGCGGAGACGACGTCGGCGGCGTCGCGGTCGTCGTCGACCTGCGCCCAGACCTCGCCGGGGGCCAGGCCCGGGGCGAAGGCGGCGAGGTCCTGGGGAGTCAGGTAGGCGCGGTCGGAGCGGGAGCCGCTGTGCACGACGTCGAGCGTCACCCGGCCGCCCGGGCCGGTGAGCACGAGCGTGCCGGCGCCCTCGAGGTCGTACAGCTCGGCCGCCCGCTGCGGCACGACGATCGTGCCGGGCCGCAGCCGGCCGGCGTCGGCGGGGGTGTTCGCGACGGACCGCAGGTCGTCGGGGTCGACGGCGGCGACCTGCACGGGTGTGCCCCCGTCCGCCCGCCGGGCCGACGCGTTCGTCACCGGGACCACGGCGCCCAGGCCGTCCACGCCGGCCAGGGCGTCGATGACGACGACGGGCACGGCAGCCGCCGCGCCGTCGGCGTCGTGCGCGGTGCTGGTGACGCGCAGGTCGACCGGGAACCGGGCGTCGAGCTGGTCGTTCATGGTGAGGCGGGCGCTGGCGGCGCCCGTGGTCATCATCGAGACCAGGGTGACGCCGATGAGCAGGGCGGTGGAGGTCGCCGCCGTCCGCCGGGGGTTGCGCAGCGCGTTGGCGGACGCGAGGCGGGCCGTGGCGCCCCCGGCGCCGGCCAGGCGCCCGAAGACCGCGGCGACCCGGGGCAGCCAGAAGACGGACCCCACGATGATGCCGACGAGCGACACGGAGCCGCCCAGGACCGCGGCGAACAGCCCGGTGTCGATGCTGCCGGACCTGCCCAGGGCCACGCCGGCGGCCATCACCGCGAGCCCGCCCAGGGTGGCGAACCCCGCGAACACCGCACGGGCCCGGCCGGTCCCGGACGGGTCGAGGCCCGCGGCGGGGCGCAGCGCGGCGAGCGGGGCGACGCGCGACGCGGCCCGCGCCGGGGCGACCGCGGCGGCGAGGGTGACCAGCAGCCCGGCCGCGAGCGGCACGAGGAACGCGGTCGGGGTCAGGGGGATCGTCCGCGGCAACGCGACCCCGAGATCGAAGGCGGGCGCGACCAGGAGCCCGGCCTGCACGAACAGCGAGCCGACGGCGATGCCCGCCACCGAGGCGACCGTGCCGAGGAGCGCCGCCTCGAGCAGGACGCTCCGGTGGATCTGCCCGGTGCCCGCGCCCACGCAGCGCAGCAGCGCGAGGGTGTGCGAGCGCTGCGCCACCAGCACCTGGAACGTGTTGGCGATGACCAGGCCCGCGACCACCAGGGACACGGCGGCGAGCGCCAGGACGAACACGAGGTAGACGATGTTCTGGCCGCCCGAGATCCCCGCCACCACGTCCTCGGCGTACTCCTCGGGGGTGGTGACGCCGGTGGCGGACGGGACGGCCGCCGCGAGGGCGCTCCGGACCGCCGCGACGGCGGCCTCGTCGCCGGGCCGGTCGAGAGCGACGACGACGGTCCGCATGCCGGGCGCCGCGGCGGCCCCGGCCCCGGCGAGCTGTCGCTCAAGCGCCGCCGGGGTGACGACGGCGACGCCGCCACCCGCGGCGTACGCCGAGACGGGGTCGTCGACCAGACCCGACACCGTGAGCTTCTCGACGGCCTCCTGGCCGCCGTAGCACTCGGCACCGCGCTCGCCGAGGCCGGGCTTGCCGGGGCCGGGCTTGCCGGCCCGCAGGCAGCGCGTCGACGAGACGGTGTCGCCCACGCCGACGCCGAACAGCTCCGCGACGTCCACGGGGAGGGCGATGCGGTCGGGGCCGTCCGGCCAGACGCCGTCGGCGAGGACGAGGGGCGTCAGCCGGGGGTCGGACGGCGCCGCGACGAGCGACTGGCGGACCGTCCGGCCGCCGCGGGCGAGCTCCACGTACGTGCCGCGGAACCCGTCGGCCGCCGCGACGCCGTCGACGGCGCGCACCGCGTCGACGTCGGCCGGCGTCATCGTGCCCGCCCGGTCGAAGACCACGAGGTCCGCGTCCGCGTACTGCGCGGCCACCTGGTCGTACGTGGTGCGGGTGACGACGGTGCCGGCCTGCAGCGTCGCGGCGACGAACGCGGTGCTGATGAGCACCGCGAGCCCCGCCGCGACGAGCCGGCCGAGGCTGTGCCGCATCTGCGCGAGCGTGAGCCGGATGGTGGGGCCGACGGTCAGCACGCGCGGCCTGGCCGGTCCGACGGGAGGTACACGATGGGTGTCCACGGGATCTCTCCTCGGGTCGACGAGGCTGCTGCGTGCTGACCGTCCGTGCCGGGCGCTACTCCGCGGCGAGCGCCGCCACGGGGTGGGTGCGCACGGCGGCCCGCGCCGGCACGACCGAGGCGACCAGCCCCGCGACGAGCGCGACGCCGAGCACCAGCGCGATGTCGGTCCACGGGACCACCAGCGGCACCTCGCCCATCACGGACAGCGCGGTCGCGGCGCCGGCCCAGCCGTACAGCAGGCCCAGCAGGACGCCGAGCACGGCGCCGACCCCCGCGATGAGCATCCCCTCGATGGCGAGGGTGGCCCGGAGCTGCCCCTTCGAGAGCCCGATGGCCCGCAGCATGGCGCTCTCGCGGGTCCGTTCGATGACGGACAGCGACAGGGTGTTGGCCACGCCGATCAGCGCGATGAGCACCGCGACGGCGAGCAGTCCGACGACGATCCCGAGGATCACGTCGATCACCTGCTGGAACGAGTTCCGTTCTACGACCGCGCCGGTCACCTCCACGACCTCGTCGGTGGTGGACACGGCGTCCTGCACCGCCGCGACGGTGCCGGCCACGTCCTCGCCGTCCGCCACGCCGGCCCAGACCAGGTTCGGCCTCAGGTCGGGGTAGATGGCCGCCAGGTCCTCCGGCACCATGAACGCCCACGCGTACTGCACGTCGCTGCCGACGACGTCGAGCGTCGTCGTGCCCCCGGGGCCCTTCAGCTCGATCTCGTCGAGCCCCTCGAGCCCGTAGCTGGTGGCGACCTGGTCCGGGACCACGAGCGTGCCCGGCCGCAGGTCCCCGAGCTCGTCGGGGGTGTTGACGACGGCGCGCAGCGCGTCGGGCGCGACCGCGATCGCTGGGACCACCGGCCCGTCCTCGTCGGCGGTCGTCGCGGTGACCGAGGTGACCTCGGTGACGCCGCGCAGCCCGGGGACGCCGTCGACGGCGTTCGTGACCACCGACGGCACGGCGGCCTGCTGGCCGTCGTCGTCGTAGGTGGTGGACGCGACCTCCAGGTCGACCGGGTACCGCGCGTCGAGCTCGTTGTCCATGGAGACGCGGGCGCTGGCCGCGCCCGTCGTCATCATGCCGACGAGGGTGACGCCGATGAGCAGCGCGGTCGACGTCGCCGCCGTCCGCCGCGGGTTGCGCAGGGTGTTCGCCGCCGCGAGGCGGGCGGACGGGCCCGTCGAGCCGACCAGCCGGCCGATGCCCGCGGTGACCTTGGGCAGCCAGAAGACCGAACCGACGATCACGCCGATCAGCGACACGGTGCCGCCGCCGACGGCGGCCAGCAGGCCGAGGTCGATGGTGCCCCGCAGCCCGAGCACGACGCCCAGGCCGAGCACCGCGAGGCCGCCCACCGTGGCGAGGACGGCGAAGACGGCGCGGACGCGCCCGGCGCCCTTCTGCAGGGTGGGCGCGTCGCTCGGCCGGAGCGCGGCGAGCGGCGCCACCCGGGCCGCCGCGAGGGCGGGGGTGAGGGCGGCGACGAGGGTCACGACGATGCCGACGGCGAGCGGCGCGACGAACACAGGCCAGCTCAATGTGATGGCCTGGGGCAGCGGCACGCCGAGGTCGAAGGCCGGCGCGATCATGAGCCCGGCCTGGACCAGAGCCGAGCCGAGGACGATCCCGACGACGGACGCGACGGTGCCGAGGATCGCGGCCTCCAGCAGCACGCTGCGGTAGAGCTGCCCTGTCGTCGCGCCGACGCAGCGCAGCAGCGCCAGGGTGCGGGCGCGCTGGGCGACGAGCACCTGGAACGTGTTGGCGATGACGAGGCCGGCGACGACGAGGGCCACGGCGGCGAAGGTCATGACGAAGACGAGGAAGATGATGTCCTGGCCGCCCGACATGGAGGCGACCGACTTCTCGGCGTACTCCTCGGTCGTGGTGACGTCGGTGGCCGCGGGGACGGCGGCAGCGAGGGCGGCACGCACCTCGTCGACGGCGTCGGCGTCGGCCGACGGGTCGAGCGCGACGACGACGGAGCCGGCGGTCGGCTCGGTGCCGGGCCCCGCCTCGTCGGCGCGCCACTGCGCGAGCGTCTGCTGCGCCACCACGGCGGCGCCGCCCATCGCGCCGTAGGCGGCGTACGGGTCGTCGACGAGACCGGTGACCGTCAGCTTGTCGACGACCTCCTCGCCCCCGTACATCTCGCTGCCGTCGTCGGCGATCTCCGGCTCGCCCGCGACCCACCGGGACGACGCGACGACGTCGCCGATGCTCACGCCGAGGCGCTCGGCGACGTCGGCGGGGAGCGCGATCTCGGAGTCCTTGGCGGGCCAGGCGCCATCGGCGACCTCGAGCGGGGTGAGCCGCTCGTCCGACGCCGTGCCGACGATGCCCTGGAAGATCGAGGTGCCGGCGTGGTTGAGCTCCGTGTAGGACATGGCCTGGGTGTCGGCGGCGACGACGCCCTCGACGCCCCGGACGGCCTCGACGTCGGCGTCGGTCAGGGACTCGTTGTCGTCGAAGACGACGAGGTCGGAGTCGGCGAGGCCCGCCGCGACCTGGTCGTAGGTGGTGCGCGTGATGACGTTGCCGGCCAGCAGCGTCGCCGCGACGAACGCGGTGCCGATGGTGATCGCGATGCCCGCGGACGCGAGGCGTCCGAGGCTGCGGCGCATCTGCGCGAGGGTGAGGCGTGCGGACGGTGCGGTGCCGGCCATCAGGCGCCGGCCCCGGTGGTGACGGCGGGTTCGAGGGTGCGCAGGGCGTCCAGCCCGGCCATGGCGGACTCCGGTGTCGGGTCGGAGATGTCGCCGGCGATGCGGCCGTCGGCGATCAGCACGACCCGGTCCGCGTACGCGGCCGCGGACGGGTCGTGGGTGACCATGATGATGGTCCGGCCCAGCTCGCGCACGGAACGACGCAGGAAGGACAGGACCTCCGCGCCGGAGCGGGAGTCGAGGTTGCCGGTGGGTTCGTCGGCGAACACGACGTCGGGCTGCGCGATCAGGGCGCGGGCGATCGCGACGCGCTGCTGCTGCCCGCCGGAGAGCTCTCCGGGGCGGTGGGTCAG